>DAOUGF010000325.1:0-4876 GCA_034429295.1 Chloroflexaceae bacterium | reverse complement strand
GGGGTTGTGAGGGGGGGGCGGGGCCGCGCGAACCTGCTGCCCCCAGCTGGCCAGGGCTCGCGCCGCGTCGCCGTCGGCCAGATCCACGATGTCGTCGGTGGTGCGGCAGAAGGCGTAGAGCGCCCGCACGGCCCGCCGCTGCTCCGGCGGGAGAAACTGCGAGCTGAGGTAGAAACTCTTCGAATGCCGCCTGATGATCCGCTCGCACGCCGCGTAGGCCGCTGCTATGGTGTGGGGCGGGTGCGGCGGCCGCTCGTCGGCCCCGGCCGTGGGCGACAGCTCGCCGAGATGGGGCAGTAGCGCGAGCTGCTCCTCAGCGGGGAGCGGCTGGGCCAGCTTGCGGGGCGCGCCGAGCGCCAGCGTTGGGACCGAGTTCAACGACACGCAGCGCTCCTTACAACACTGGCCGGCGCAGCGGCGCTGCGCCCGGCACCCTTCAGCAGAGACAGGTGGCCCAGGCAGAGCCGGGCCGCATCGAGCGAGCTAGGCGGAGGTGATCGCCGCTCCCTTAGCAAGAGTTCGGCCAACCCAGGGAGCAATGCTGGCGCGCCTGGTGCAGCATCAGGCGATCCTGCCGGCAAAGAGTGCGACTCCAGCGCATCGTACTGCGCTGCGGAGACGCTGCATGCTCAATACTCGTTCACACTAGCGCAATTTCAGGCAACCTTTTTGGCCATGTCGCCTGGTTCTCTGGCTTTGTGAAGCTCTCGCCGTACGGACTACCGAACTACCGGACTACGCTGTACGGGCGCTAGCGGCCGGTGTCGAGCAGCTCGGCCACGCTCTCCATCGCCTCGAGGGCGTCCCCGCCGAGGAAGCGGCCCGGCATCTTCTGGATGAGGGCCGGGTTCAGGTTGAAGATCCGCCCGCCGTACCCGAACTGGGGTGTCGGCGGCGGCAGGCCGAGGATGGACCGGCCCGCCTCCATCAGCTGTGCGGCTGTCTCCGTCATCGAGGCGGTCATCGCCACCAGCTCTGGCCGCAGCTGCCGCGCCGTCTCCAGCAAGTCCCGCAGCGGCACCTCAGGGCCAAGAAAGATCACCTGCCAGCCGTGGCGCGCCAGAAAGACGGAGAGCATCAGCAGGCCCAGGTCGTGCTGCTCGCCGGGCGCGCAGGCTGCTATCACCAGCCCCCGCCCGTCGGTGACAGTGTAGGTATTAAAGAGGCCCGAGAGCTTGCGCCGCATAAACTGCGTGGCGAAATGCTCCGTGGCCACCGTGAGCTTGCCAGCGTGCCACTGCTCGCCGATCTCAACCATCACCGGCTGCACAAGCTTCAGGAAGACCTCTTCGAGGGGATAGAGCGCGAAGGCCTCGCCGAGGATCTGCTCGGCCCTGCCGGCGTCGTACGCTACCAGGCTCGCCAGAAGCCGACTGTTCAGCCGCTCCCAGGTGTGGGGCTCGGTGTCGACGGCGGTGCTGAGCCAGGAAAGGTTCGCCTCGTTCCCATCGCTCATCAAGGCGATCGCCTGGCTGATCGTCAGCCCCTCCGCCGTGCGGTCCCGCAGCCAGCGGATCGTCGCGATGTCGCGCTCGGAGTAGAGGCGGTGGCCGCCCTCCGTGCGCTGCGGCCGCGGCACGCCGTAGCGCCGCTCCCAGGCCCGAAAGGTGTCAGCGGGCACACCCGTCTCCTGGGCCACCGCCTTGGTGTTGTAGCGCGGCTTCTCGGAGAACTGCGCCAGAAAATGCTGCTGTGCCATAATGGGTGCGCTCGCCTCATATGGGCGAACCCCTGCGTCCGCCCCCTCCTCTGCGCTGAAGGCGCCCCACAGCGCTTCGTGTATTGTAGCATGCTGCACAAAAAACTTCAACAGAATGCACAGCCATTGCAGGGCATGAGCAGCGCCCATGTGGCGCTGCCGCCCCAACTTGGATCTGCGGGGCGACTGTCCCCGGTCGTACCACTGGCGCGGCGGGCGTTTCTGACGACAGAGGCCGCACAGCTTCGCGTCTTCCCTTTCGTGTTTTCTTTCGCGTCTTCCCTTTCGCGCCTTCGCACTTTCGTTTCGCGTTTTTCGCGGCAAAGCTTTCGCGAATTTCGCGATCCAAACGCCCCCCAACAGAGCCCAGCGCAAATACCCACCCCACCATTTACCACACCCCGAAGATCGGCTATAGTTACGCCATGCGCGCGCTGATCACCGGTATCAATGGCTTCGTCGGCGGCCATCTAGCCGACTATCTCCTCGCCCACGGCGGCTACGAAGTCTGGGGCCTTACCCGCGGCCCCGGCAAGCTGCAGCCCTTCCTCGCCGGGCGCGTAACCGAAGTTCACGCCGACCTGAGCGACGCCGAGGCCACCACAGCCGCCATTGTCGCTGCCCGGCCCACCGTGATCTTCCATCTCGCCGGCCAGCCCTTCGTGCCAGAGTCGTTCCGCGACCCCGCCGGCACCCTCAGCACCAACACCCTCGGCGCCCTGCACATCTTCCTCACCCTGATCGAGTATCGCATCAAAGCCCGCGTGCTGGTCATCGGCACCAACGAGGAGTACGGCGCGATCAGCGAGGCCGACCTTCCGATCAACGAGGACACGCCGCTGCGCCCAGCCAACCCCTACGGCGTGAGCAAAGCCGCCCAGAGCCTGCTCGCCCAGCAGTACTACTACAGCCACGGCCTCGATGTCGTCAGGGTGCGGCCCTTCACCCACATCGGCCCCCGTCAGAACGAGCGCTTCGTCACCGCGGCCTTCGCCCGCCAGATCGCCCGCATCGAGCGCGGCCTCCAGCCGCCCATCGTGCAGGTCGGCAACCTCAGCGCCCGCCGCGACTTCACCGACGTCCGCGATATGGTTCGCGCCTACGCGCTCCTCGCCGAGCACGGCGAGCCCGGCGCAGTCTACAACGTCGGCTCGGGCCAGGCCGTGATGGTGCGCGAGCTCCTCGATCAGCTGCTCGCCTACAGCTCCGTCCCCGTCGAGGTGCGCCTCAACCCTGAGCTCATGCGCCCTGTCGATATCCCCATCGTCGTCTGCGATGCCAGCCGCCTGCGCGAGCGCACCGGCTGGGAGCCCCGCATCCCCCTCGCCGACACACTCCGCGACATCCTCGACTACTGGCGCGATGTGGTGCGGGCCGAGAACACCTGATGCCTCTCATGCAGGCCTCAGGAATCGCTCAGGGCGCGGTTATCGCCCCCGGCTACAATAAGCCTGCGCCCGGCCCAACCTGCAAGCTGCAATCTGCAATCGCAGTAAGGAGCGCCCATGAAAGCAGTGATCCTTGTCGGAGGCCTCGGCACTCGCCTCCGCCCGCTCACCTGCAACACTCCCAAGCCGATGATCCCCCTCGTCAACCAGCCCTTCATCGAGTGGATGTTGCTTCGGCTGCGGGATCAGGGTATCGGCGAGGTGGTGCTCGCCGTGCAGTACCTCGCTGAGCGCTTCCGCGAGGCCCTCGGCGACGGCTCGCGCTTGGAGATGAAGCTACATATCATCGAGGAGCCCGAGCCCCGCGGCACCGCCGGCGCCGTCAAGAACGTCGAGCATCTCCTCGATGGCCCCACCTTCGTCTTTAACGGCGATGTGATGACCGACCTCGACCTGCAGGCCATGCTCGCCTTCCACCACGAGAAGCAGAGCAAGGTGACGATCTCGCTCACCCCGGTGGACGATCCCACCCAGTTCGGGCTCGTGGAGATGGACCGCGATGGCCGCGTGCAGCGCTTCCTGGAAAAGCCCAGCCCGGAGGATATCACCACGAACCTGATCAACGCCGGCACCTACATTATCGAGCCGGAGATCCTCCGCTATGTGCCGCCGAACGAGTTCTACATGTTCGAGCGCGGCCTCTTCCCCAAGGTGCTCCAGGCGGGCGACCCGATGTACGGCTTCCCCTCCCGGGCCTATTGGACCGATATCGGCAAGCCGCAGACCTACATCGACGTCCACCACGACATCCTGATCGGCAAGGTGCAGTACAACTTCCGCGGCACCCAACTCGCCCACCGCGTCTGGCTCGAGGGCGACGCCGAGATCCATCCCGGCGCCCAGATCGTCGGCCCGGTGGTGATCGGCCCTGGTGTGAAGATCGAGCGAGGCGCCCGCGTGATCGGCCCCACTGTGATCGGCGCAGGCTGCCTCATTGGCGCAGATTGCAGCATCGAGGGCGCCGTCCTCTGGGAGGGCAACATCTTGGAGAAGGGCGTGGTGCTGCGCAACAGCGTGCTCGGCCGCGGCAACCGCATCGGCGCCATGACCCACATCACAGACGGCGCGATTATCGGCGACGATTGCAACATCGGCCCTGAGAACCGCCTCGAGCGGGGCATCCGCATCTGGCCCGGCACCGAGCTCGGCGAGCGGGCAATTTCATTCTAGGCCGCACGGCCGAGGCAGCAGCGGAGCTGCCTCGGCCCGTTTATTTCTTCCCCAGCGCCTGGTTGATCTTCTCGCTCACCCGTTGATCCATCTCACCGACAGATCTGGGCGGGGGTGGGGAGCTCTGGGCTGGCTGGGCCGGCTGGGCTGGCTGAGCTGGCTGAGCTGGCCGGGCCGTTGGGGCCGCGCTGGGAGTCCTGGCAGCTGCGGCAGCGGCGGCCTGCTGGGCGGCCACGCGCCCCTGGAGGAAGGTGGTGGCGAGGCGCAGGAGCACAAAGAGCGTCGTCGCTGCGACCATCGCCATTACGAACCAGGGCAGCCAGAGGGCAACTACACGGGCGACAGGCTCTGCCGCCACGCGCTCGCCCACCGAGCCGTCCACCCAGATCTCATTGGCGTAGCGCAGCAGATAGCTGCTGATCAGTACGCCGTTCAGCGCGCCGAGCAACGCGCCGAGCGGCCGATCGACGATCCCGGCTAGCTGCTTGGCCTTCGGATCCGGGCGCGGCAGCAGGGCGCTGCCCCCATAGCCGACGATCAGAGCCGTAAAGAGGAAGAG
>DAOUGF010000324.1:0-3071 GCA_034429295.1 Chloroflexaceae bacterium | reverse complement strand
AGCCCGCCGATCTGAGCGCCTGCCGCGCCGAGATCGCCGACGTGACCGTGGAAGATGGCGTGCTGCGCTACATCGGCGCGATCACCCAAGAGAGCCGGCGCAGCCCCGACCTGGTGCTCGGCGGCTCCACGCGGGCGAGCGTGGCGCTGCTGCTGAGCGCGAAGAGCTACGCGGCGATCCAGGGGCGCAACTACGTCACCCCCGACGACGTGAAGGCCCTCGTCCGCCCCGTGATGCGCCACCGGATCATCCTGCGCCCCGAGGCCGAGATCGAGGGCCTCACCGCCGATACGGCCCTCGGCCGCATCCTCGCGCGGGTAGAGGTGCCGAGATAATGCGAAATGCAACATGCAACATTGTTAAGAGGCGAAGCAATGTTGCATGTTGCATGCTGCAAGTTATCTTCTACGGGTCGGGGTTGAGCAGGAACTTGATCGTATCGGCGAGGACGGAGGCGCTCACCGGCTCCTCGACGACGGCGATCGTCCAGTCGGCGGCGTAGGGCACCGACTGCAACTGCACCATCGGCAGGGCGCTGGCGATAATGATCGGGGTGCTGGCGGTGGCCTCGTCGGCCCGCAGCCGCTCGATCAGCTGCTCCTCGGGCGTCTCCAGGCCGGGCAGGGCGATAATAAAGAGCTCCGTCTGCGAGGCTGGCACGTTCTCTGGCGCGCAGAGCGTTACATCGAAGCCGTCGCTGGGGATCAGGGCGGCCAGTCGCTCGCGCGTGCTGGCCTCCGTCGCTACCACCGCTACTGCTGTGGGCATAGGCAGACCTCGATTGCAGATTGCAGGTTGCAGGTTGCAGGTTGCGGGTTGCCGCTATGTGCAGCGCATTGTAGCATAGCGTCCTTCCTTTCGCGTCTTCGCGCCTCCCTTTCGCGTCTTCGCGCCTCCCTTTCGCGTCTTCCCTTTCACGCTTTCGCGCCTTCGTTTCGTGTTTTTCGCCCCGTTTCGCGTCTATCGCGATCCAAACGCCCCCCATTTACACACTTGACATATCCTTTTCACCCGCTTAACCATCTTAGCACCCCTCACCGCTATACTGGCCGACATCCGCTCCTCAATCGAGCGCCATCCCCGGCGCGCAGACACCCAAGGAGGCCGCGATGTCATTCGCCCGCGTCCGTTTGCTGGTCGCGCTCCTGATCGGAGGCGCCCTGCTCCTTGCCGCCTGCTCCTCGCCGCCCGCACCCCCGCCCGCCGAACCCACCATGGCCCCAGATGCCCCGACGGCCGCCAGCGCTCCCGAGCCCACCATGGCCGCTGAGCCCGCCGAGCCTACCATGGCCGCCGAGCCCGCCGCCGGCGCTCCGACCGCCTCCGACCAGCCCTACCGCGTCGGTATCTTCGAGGACATCACCAACACCAACATCTGGAATACCATCGGCCCCGGCGCTACCGCCTGGAACTTCTATGTGAACCTGCCTCAGTACGGCGTGCTCTACACCACCTTCCCCACCAACCTCGCCCTCATCCCGGCCCTCGCCGCCGGCATGCCCGAGCGCCCACTCCAGCGGGAGGGCGACTTCTTCTACGCCGACGTCAAGCTCAAGCCCGGCGTCACCTGGAGCGACGGCACGCCCTTCACTGCGGAGGACGTCGCCTTCACCGCCAACACCGCGATGCAACTCCAGATCCCCGGCAACTGGAGCTCGAACTACGACCCGGTCTTCCTCGAGCGAGTCGAGGCGATCGACCCGCTGACGGTCCGCTTCTACTACAAGGAGGAGCCGGGCCTGGCGATCCACGAGTACGGCACGCTCCAGGGCTCGATCGCGCCGAAGCACTATTGGGAGCCGGTGGTGAACGAGGCCCTCCAGGCCCTCGATGGCGCCACCCCGCCTGCCGAGGGCGCCTCCGAGGCTGAGATGGCCGCCTACGAGGAGAAGCTCGAGGCCGCCCGCCAGGTGCTGCTGAACTTCACCCCCGACTCCAGCCAGCCCACCCTCGGCGGCTTCACCTTGGGCCGCTGGGAGAAGGGCGCTTTCGTCGAGAACCTGCCCAACCCGGCCTACTACGCCCAAGGCGCCACGATCACGGTTTACGCCGACGGCAGCTACAAGGAAGTGCAGCAGGGCTCGGCGGCCTACGAGGAGATCGTGGGCGAGCTGAACAGCCCTGCCATCCTCGAGTACACCGAGGGCCCCCACACCGCCGGCACGATCTTTAATCTCTACACCGATCAGAATGCCGCCCTGCTGGCGCTGCAGAACGGCGAGATCGACTTCCTGCTCAACCCGAGCGGCCTGCAGAAGGGCCTGCGGGCCCAGGTCGAGGGTCAGGAGGGCATCACCATCATCGACAACCCCGCCAACGGCTTCCGCTTCCTCGGCTTCAACTTCCAGCGCGCGCCCATGAACGATAAGGCCTTCCGCCAGGCCGTGGCCGTGCTGATCGACAAGGAGTACATCGCCAACACCCTGCTCCAGGGCGTCGCCTTCCCGATGTACAGCTTCATCCCCGAGGGCAACAGCTACTGGTACTCCGACAACATCACCAAGTTCGGCCTCAAGGACGATGGCACCCCCATGACCCGCGCCGAGCGGGTGGACGAGGCCGTGCGGATCCTCGAGGCAGCCGGCTATAGCTGGGAGGGCGGCCAGAAGCCCGTTTGGGACCAGGCCACCACCGGCGTCGTGCCCGGCGGCCGCCTGCTCATGCCCGACGGCACGCCGGTGCCTGAGCTGACGCTGATCGGCCCCAACGCCGGCTACGACCCGTTGCGGGCCACCTTCGCCATCCACGTCGAGCAGTGGCTCAACGAGGTGGGCATCCCGCTGCAGGCCGACCTGCTCGGCTTCAACGTGGTGCAGGAGCGTACTAACGCCGAGGTGAAGGACTGGGATATGTTCATCCTCGGCTGGGGCCTCACGCCCTTCCCCGACCATATCTACCGCTTCTTCTCCGAGGCCCAGGCGGTGCCCGGCGGCCAGAATGACGGCTACTACATCAACCCTGAGTTCGAGGCCATCGCCAGCCCGATCACCACCTGCACGAGCTTCGAGGAGTGCAAGCAGATCGCCGACGAGACTCAGCGGTTCCTCTCCGAGGAGTTGCCCTACGTGGTG
>DAOUGF010000323.1:0-3491 GCA_034429295.1 Chloroflexaceae bacterium | reverse complement strand
CTGCCCCCTTGGAACCCCCGAAGCCGGCGGCCGCCAGCACCGACACGCCATCGCTGCATGCCCCTCGGCGCCGAGAGCGGACGATGCATTCCCCGTCCCACGCCTGCTGCCGGGCAGCTTCGCTGAGAATAAGGAGGGTGTTTAGCTGCGCGGTTGAGCGTTGGCACGCCGGATCGTGCAGGGCGCAACCAGCGGGCGAGGGCTACCGCGCTCGGCCAAGGCTCAAGCCTGACGATGAGACGAGGTAGCAGATCAGCGGCGGCATGGCACTGGCCTCCGACTTGGGGTCCAGGGTCGAGGCTCCTGGCGCAGGGGTGTCGGAGGGCACGCGTGCGCCCCCTGACGAAACAAGCGGGGTGCGGGGCGGCAGCGCCCGTTGCAGGTGTGGGCAGCCTGCACACCTCCTCGATGGGGTGCGGGGCGCCGAACGCAGTGGCGCGAAGCGCTTGCGCCCGCTGACGCTGCTCATGCAATGCGCTTGCTCCGCTTGCGCATCAGGCGCTGCTCGTGTAAGATTCTCCTATGGCAGTCATGATCAATCTCACCACGGCCGAGCACGGCGGCACCTCGCCCTCGTGCGGCACGGGCGACCATAGCAGCTGTGGGCCGGATTGCGGCTGCGGCTGCCCCTACACGGGGATGGTGGAGAAGGGCCGCGTCGAGCTGATCGCCGCCGTGGAGGCACGCTACCCCGGCGAGTGGCTGGCCTTCGTGATCCCGCCCGGCGAGGATGAGGAGGCCCCCGAGCGGGGGATGCTCGTCGTTCACAGCACCGACGACGAGGAGGTTTGGGAGGCCGTCAGCCGGATCACCTTCAACCAGGTGGTCCACGTCTACTTCAACGGCCCGCTCGATGCCTACCTCGCTTGGGCCGAGGCGGCGTAGTCGAACCTACCACGAGACGCGGAGCGCACCGGGGCCGAGCCTTCTAGCTCGGGCCTCTGTGTGCTCTTTCGCTTATGCGGGCGTGAGCTCGGCCAGCAGCGGCTCGATGCCCGTCGTCCAGTCGAAT
This sequence comes from Chloroflexaceae bacterium, assembly GCA_034429295.1. GTDB lineage: Bacteria > Chloroflexota > Chloroflexia > Chloroflexales > Chloroflexaceae > OHK40. The sequence goes on along the minus strand of DAOUGF010000323.1, from coordinate 2,479 downwards.
TCCTCGCCGGCTGCCGTGGCGGCTTCGCGCTGCTCGGGCGTGAGCGCGAGGCTGAGCTCGTCGAGCCGTCGCAGGGCGCGGGCCCGGAAGACGTGCCAGGTAGTGGGGTGGCGCGCGACCGAGACGAGCAGGGCGAGGGCGCGAGCCTGAAGGGTAGCCTGCGCCGGCTGCCTGTGGAGTGAGGCGGCCTCCCGCAGCAGCAGTTCGGCCGTATAGAAGAGCGCGAAAGCGAGCATGGGCCAGGTCTGCACCGCCCACGTGTGGCGCACGCCCTCGGCGATGAGGCGCCTGCCGGCCGCGAACTCCCCGCGGATACCGGCGATGTGGCCGAGGATGCAGAGGTGGTAGGCCATGTACATGGCGCTGTCGAGCTCGCGGGCGATCGCGAGACCCTCGCGGCTGTATGTCTCGGCTTGGGCGAGCTCGTCGCTATCGAGCGCGACGAGGCCGAGGTCGCCGAGGTAGTTGGTGATCGCCAAGCGTTGGCCGAGATCGCGGGAGAGGGCCAGGCTCCGCTCGAGGTAGCCGCGGGCCTCGGCCAGCCGTTCGCCGCCGACGCACCAGGCGATCCAGCCGAGGCCGCCGATGGCGTCGCGCACGCCGAACTTCGGGTCTAGCGCCTCCAGCAGCGCCAGACTCTCCCGCTGATATCGCTCGGCCTCGCTGTAGTCGCCGGTGCATCCAGTCGACCAGGAGAGCTGCCGCAGGGCGGCTGCGGTGATGTCGGGCCAGCCGTTGGCGCGGCCGATCGCCACAGCTGCCTCAGCCTGCCGCCGGCCCTCGCTGTAATTGCCATAGCTGCCCTCGATCCAGGCGAGCTCGATCAGCGCTTGGGCGACGAGACGTTCATCGCCGCTGGATCTGCCGCTGGCCAGGGCGGCGTCGAGCTGCAGCCGCGCGCGTGGCGTATCGCCCCGCAGCCAGAGGGTGTTGCCGAGGGCGATCAGCCCTTCGGCGATGTCGCGTTGGAGCGGGTGATTCGCGGCAAGCTCTATGCCCCGTTGGATGTCTCGCTCCGCCAACTCGTAGTCGCCGAGGAGGGCGTGGAAGGCGCCGCACCTGATCAGTGCCCGGGCGTGCAGCCTGGCCTGAGTAGGATCGCCTTCGCCGCCTGAGGTTGAGGCGGCAGCCGCGGCGAAGAGCTCCTTGCCTTCCTGGAAGCGGCTGCTGGCCGATAAGAGGCTAAAGTAGCTGAGGAGCGCTGTGTCGACCAGCTCGAGCTCGCCATGGTCGAGGGCGGCCAGCCAGGCCGAGCGTAGCTGCAGCGCTTCTCGCCCCAGTAGTGTGAGCGCCTCCCGCTGCTCAGCGCCGAGCAGGCGCTGCTCCTGCGCAGCCAGGAGCGTGAGATAGTAGCGGCGGTAGCTGGCCCTGGCCGCGGACGCCTCCGGGTCGCGGGCGAGTTGTTCAGCGGCGAACTGCCGTAGCAACTCGTGGAGTTGGAAGCGTCCAGCTGCGCTCGCTCGCAGCAGCGACTGCTCCACTAGCGTCGCAAGCACGTCGAGTGTGGCGCCCGCCACCGCGGCCGCGGCCGCCGCGTCGAAATCACCGTTGAAGATGGCGAGCCTGGCGAGGATAGCCCGCAGAGGCTTGGCCTTGTCTTGCGGTCCGGCGGCGTCGAGGAGCGCCCACGACTGCTCAAGCACGATCCGCAGGCTGCGGTGGCGCTCCTGCGTGTATGCGCTCCTGGTGGTGAGAATATCGAGCCCGGCTGCAACGGCGTCGGCCACCTGCTCGACCGTCATCACCTTGAGCCAGGAGGCGGCCAGCTCCAAGGCCAGCGGGGCGCCTTCGACCAGGCGGCAGAGGCGGACGACCGCCTCGCGCTCGCGGCTCAGCGTGAAGTCGCTGCGCACTCTCCGGGCGCTCTGCTCAAAGAGGCGCACCGCATCGTAGCGGCCCAACTCCGCCACGCCCCCAAGTTGGACGTCGGGCTCGGGGAAGGAGAGGCCATCGATGGGGTGGAACCACTCCTCCTGCAGGTTGAGGGCGACCCGCGAGGTGACTAGGAAGCGCAGCCCTGGGGCGGCCGCAAGCAGCGCGCTCAGCGTGGGAGCGGCCGTAAGCAGCTGCTCGAAGTTGTCGAGGATGATCAGCATGCTCCGGGGTCGCAGATACTCGATCAGCTGGCGCTCCGGGGCCTCGCCGGCGTAGAAGTCGAAGCCGGTGGCCGCCGCGATCGCCGAGATAATCTCGCTGGCTGTGCTCACCGCTACGAGCGGCACGAAGAGCACGCCGTCGGCGAGCGCGTCGGGTCCGGTCCACTCGGCGGACAGCACCTGCGCCACCTGGAGCGCCAGCTGGGTCTTGCCGATCCCGCCGGGGCCGGTGAGGGTGAGCAGACGGCAGGCGGGGTCAGTGAGGCGCCTGATGATATCCTGCAGCTCGCGCCGCCGCCCAACGAAGCCGACGGCTGGCGGGAGCTGGCGGGCGCGGCCGGCTTCGCCGGACGTTGTGGGGGGCGGCGAAAGGGCGGAGGGCG
>DAOUGF010000322.1:0-1744 GCA_034429295.1 Chloroflexaceae bacterium | reverse complement strand
CAAGAAGGTGCTCGCCCAAGGCGATGAGTTCGCCATCCATCTGGGTGGCAAGGGCGGCCTGCGCATGGACGCCCCCACCGTGCTCGATGTCGACACCTACCTGCCCGACCCCAACCTCCCCGATCTTTAGCGCCGGGGCACGCTAAGGTTAGTCTCAGGGCTAGGTGCGGCTTCCGCCGCGGTCGCTCTGCGCGGCAAAGCCCCGGCACGCCCAACAGGGCGGCGGGGCTCCATCAGGGCTTCAGCGAGCGTTGCCCGGCTGTGCGCGACGCGCCGTCGGCGTCTCGCCATTGGACCGAGGCGTGGACACAGCCACGCCTCGGCCCTCCATCCCAAGCTACGGCCCTGGCTCCATTTAGGAGAAGTCGCTGACGTAGAACTGGATCACAGGGCCCTCCACGAAGCCGGCCATCGGGCCCGGCTTGCCGCGGGGCGTGCGGTAGGTGACGGTCGAGACGAGCTTGTAGGGGATGCCGCAGTGCTCGGGCTTGATCGTGTTGGCCGGCACCAGGACCCAGGCGGTGTACTCGTTGCGGCCGGGGGCCGGCTCCAGCGAGAGCTCCACCGCGTAGTCAGGCAGCCGCAGCTCGGGGCCGGGGCCGATCGACTCGAGGAAGATGCTCACGCACCAGTAGCCGCACACGAACGGCGTCAGGTCGCCTTCCAGGTGCCACTTAATATGCACCTTGAAGTCCTTGTCGGCCTCGAGGATGGTAGTGGGCTCCACGCTGTCGGCCTGGACCACGTACGCGTTGATGTCGCCGCTGAGGCCGGTATCCAGGGGGCGGTTGATCTCGAAAGGCATGGTCGGGACTCCTTTTTGTTTGGCGTAACGCTTTGAACGATGCTCCTGCGGTGTCGCCCGGCTGGCGAAGGCGAGTGGGCCCGCTCGTCTCCCCTGCCGGTCGCCACCTGCCCCGCCGTGCTAGAACCGTGCGGTGCAACGAGCGTGGCCATAGCATAGAAGGCCCGGCTAAGGCCGGGCTGAGATCGGGCTAAGGCTCCGCCAAGAAAATAGTCAGGGCGGCGGGAGATCACCTGATGATCGCTGAGCTTGCCTTAGGCCGCCCCTGATATGCGCCTCGCCACCTGCGGGCAGGGCTATCACCGCAGCGGCAGATCCTCGCTGATGAACTGCGCGGCGCTCTTCGTCGCCTCTATGATCGTCATCAGGCCGCTGCCGGGATGCACCGCCCCGCCGATCCAGTAGAGGCCCCGCGCCCCGCTGTGCCGAATGTGAGGGCGCAGCGGCCCAAGCTGCTTCCAGCTATGGATCAGGTTGAAGACCGCCCCGAGGTAGGTGCGATGCTCGTCGCGCCACGTCTCAGCCGTATAGCAGTGCTCGGCCACGATATGCCGCTCCACATCCTCGTAGCCCAGCTTCGCCATCTGCCGCAGGATCAGCTCGCGATAGGGCCCGCGCTTCGCCGCCCAATCCACCGGGTAGCGCAGGTTCGGCACCGGCACCAGCACGAAGAGCGTGCTGTGGCCGGGCGGGGCGCTCGCCGGGTCCACGATCGTCGGGTTGCAGACGTAGAACGAGGGGTCGTCCTCGTCGAGCACGGCGCTCTTCGCCCAGAGCGGGTCGGCGCGGCGGATGTTGGGTGAGAGGTAGAGCTGGTGGTGGGGCAGCCGCTCCCAGCGCCGGTTCACGCCCAGATAGAGCATAAAGGTGGAGCAGGAGAACTCCATCTTGCCCAGCCTGCGCTCGGTGTAGGGGCCGCGGGCACTCTCTGGCAGCAGG
>DAOUGF010000321.1:0-3267 GCA_034429295.1 Chloroflexaceae bacterium | reverse complement strand
ATGCCGCTGGTCAGCCCCGCGCCGAGCAGCCGCCCCTGCCAGAGCGCCGCCAAGTGCGGCGCCAGGGCCGCCTGGGTGACAAGCGCCCCCACGAGAGCCAGGGCAACACCGGCAGCTGCGAGCTGCCCGACGCCAAGCAACCGCGCAAGGGTCAGCCAGATCAGGCCGAGGCCGAGCTGGGCGATCAGGACGATGGGCGCGGGCATGGGCCAGTCGCCGCCCGACCAGGAGAGCGTCGCCCCGTCGAGGCGCACGCCGACCGGCCGTTCGTCGGGCGGGATGGCCGCGGCCTGCGAGGCGATACCGAGGCGAGCGACGCCATCGGCCAGACTGTGAGGCGGGAGCAGCAGCGCGTAGCGGCGCGGCTGGTTCGGCGCGGCGAGGGTTGTCCAGGGCGCACCGTCGAGGCTGAGCTCAACCGCCCGGGGCGTCTCGGCGCCGGGGGGCAGCCAGCCGAGAGTGAGCGCCACCGTTGCGGGGGCGCGGGTGGCCGGGCCGTAGAGCGTGAGCGTGGCGTTGCCGTTGGTCCAGCGGTAGCTGTTGCCGACGCTATCGAGCTCGGGGCCGTGCATCCCGGCCACGGCCGCCCGATCGGCCCGCGCACCAATGTCGAGGGTGAAGGCGGCGGGGCGCAGCCGGTAGGCCGCGAGGTTGGTGACGAACACGAAGGCGGCGAGCGCGAGGGCGGCGAGCAGCGCGGCGCGGAACTGAGCCGCACGCGGCAGCACCGGGGCGGCGACCGTTGGGCCGGCGACCCGCAAGTCGTGCTCAGGATGACGCGCTGTCGCTCTCACTGGCTTCCTGGTCGCGCCAGGCGCTTGAGCCGCTTTGCCGCCTGCTCCTCAAGCCTGGCGATCTCCTCGCGCAGCCGCTGCTCGGACGCGGCGTGCGCCGCAAGCTGATCCTCGATCTGGCCGAGGGTGGCCACATAGCGCTGGCGCAGGGCTCCCTCCTCGCCCTCGCGGCCAAGGGGCTGGAGGTTGCCCTGGATCTGGCGCTGCTGCTTGTAGAGCGCCTCGCGGCTCTGGTCGAGCTGGCGCAGCTGCTGCTCGGCCTCGCCCACCTGGCGGTAGAGGGCGAGGATGCCCTCGAGGGAGCGCACGGTCGCCGGATCGAGGAGCTTATTCGCCAGGTAGTCGCGGAGTTGGGCGCCGCTCATGCTGCGCACCTGCTCGTGACGGCTAATCAGGCGGCGCTCGATCACCACCAGCTGCGTGCGGGAGTGGGGGGCGCAGGGAACACGCCAGCGGGCAAAGCCGGCGCTCTCCTCATCGGGTGGGCGCGTCTCGGCCACCTCGTAGCCGGCGAGCCGGCTGTGCTCGACCGTCACCTCCGCCGGGCGGTCGAGGGCACTGGTGATCTCGTAGGTGGTGATGGCGAGATCGTGCTCCTCGATGATCGCGTACTCCTCCTGAAGGTGAATGGCGTGGAGGCGGCGCTCGCTGCGACGCCGCTCCTCAACCGTAATGCCGAGCTCGACGGCGTAGGCCACGATCAGCTCGGCGCCAGCGCGGGTGAAGGGCAGCACCGCCTCGCCGGCATAGTCGCCCTGCTCCAGCACCGTCACGGGGCCTCGCTCGAGGGTGAGGCCGGTGGCGTTCTCTAAGCGCAGCGAGGCCACCGGATTGCGGGGGTGCTTGGCGCCGTTGTAGAGCAGATCGCGCCGGGCGGGGAGGCGCCGGCTGAGGATGGGCACCATCGCCGACTGGCCGCGGGCCACGCTCACCGGGTGCTCGACGTGGTAGGCGAAGAGGGCGCCCCGCTCGTCGCCGCCGGCCGCCACCTGCACGGCCTCCTCCAGCATAGCGCCGCTGAAGCGCTCGGCTTTGGCGAGACGGCGGGCGCGGCCGCCGGCGCTCTCGGTGGCGTCGGCTGCCATCATCGCGGCGGGCATGGGGGCCATCGGCGGCGGGGCGGCCGCAAACGCGATCGGCGCCGTCACCGTGCGCTCCTCGTCCTGCACAAACGGGCGCTCCGGCGTATGGGGCTCATAGAGCCGGTAGCGGAAGGAGATCGGCATCCCGGCCATCAGCGTCAGATCCACATCCGTCAGGTCCTCCTCGAGCTGATTATCGAAGAGGCCCCAGCCCTGGAGGAGGCAGGAGTCGGAGGTAGAAGGCGAGGATGCGGCGCCGCCTTCGGGCGCGGTGGACTCGCCCTCTGCGTGCTCGAAGAGCAGCCGGTAGCTCACGCGCCAGGCGGGGGCCGGTGCGATATAGCCCACGAGCAACTCGTGGTCGCCGGGGGTGAGGCGGAGGGTGGCGGAGCGGCGCTGCTCCTCGCTCTGGGCGGCCCGCAGGAAGTAGGCAAGGTCGGCGGCGGCCTCATCGTCCAGCAGATCCACTCGTGCGACAGTATCGAGGGGCATGGTGCGCACCTGCCGGGTATCGGGCTGGTAGATGCTCACCACGGCGCGGCGCAGCGGCTCGTCGGACTCATAATCGACGCCAACCACTAAGCCCTCGACGGCGCCTTCGCCCTTCTTGCCATCGAGGGTCAGGCGAGCGCGGCGGCCCCGCAGATCCCGCAGCAGGTCGAGCATGCTCTGCTGGTCGGAGAGATGGATGCTACCGCGGGCGAGGCGGGCTGCCCGGTCCTCCGGCGTCTCAAAATCCACGCCGAGGATCTGGCCGGCGCCGAGGTCAAGGGCGACGAGGCTCTTCAGCACATCGTCCATCGCCTCCCGGGGGAAGCTCAGGTCGAGGCGCTCGCCGCTGAAGGGGCCACGGCGCTCGAAGTAGCCAACACCATGTTTAAAGACGATCAGCCGCGAGATCGGCAGGGTTGACATCGCGCTCTCCGGTGGCGGGCGACGTTCGCCCGTGCTGACGTCAGGATCGGCCCCATCGTACCACAGGATGGGCGGGCGCTGGCGCCCCGCACCCCGCCGTCGGAAGGACCACCACCTCCCGCCCGGCGTCTCGGGGTGAGGCCCCATGCCCCTACCACCTGCGCGGTGGGCGTTTGTGTGGGGGCGCTTGCCCCCACGCCCCCGCCAAAGGTGGCCTCGCCCCCTTTGGAAACCCCCAAAGCCGACGGCCACCAGCGCCGACACGCCATCGCTGCATGCCCCTCTGCGCCGAGAGCGGGCGTTGCGTTCCCAGTTGCGCGCCCGCTGCCGGGCACAACATCAGCCAGCCCACTCGTTTCGCGTCTTCCCTTTCGCGTCTTCGCGCCTTCGTTTCGCGTTTTTCGCGGACGAAGTTTTCGCGTCATTCGCGATCCAAACGTCCCCACGCCCACCACCTGGCGCCCTACCGCTCCGCC
>DAOUGF010000320.1:0-7600 GCA_034429295.1 Chloroflexaceae bacterium | reverse complement strand
CACTCCGGCGGGGGTGCAGGGGGCGGAGCCCGCCTGCAGAGGCACGCACCGCGCAGGTGCCGCCCTCCGCGCAGGTGATGCCCGGCGGGGGTGCAGGGGGCGGAGCCCGCCTGCAGACGCCCGCACCGCGCAGCTGCCGCCCGCCGCACAGGCGAGCCCACCCACCGCGCAGGTGGCACCGCTACACTGTCTCCAGCCAGACGAACTGGTACGGCGCCAGGGCCAGCGCCTCGTCGGCGCTCAGCCGCGCGCCGGTGTTCAGATCGCAGAACCTGTAGCCCAGCCCGTGGAGGCGCAGCCGGTTGGCGGTGAGGGTCTGGGGCCGCTCGCTGAAGTTCGCGACGCAGGTGAGCCGCTGGCCGTTATTGTGGCGAACATAGCCGAGCAGGTGCGGATTGCCGGTATCGAACACCTCCAGGGCGCTCCCGCCGAAGGCCTCCTGCTCCTTGCGCAGGGCGATCAGGCGCAGCAGCTCGTTGTAGATGTAGCCGGCCGGGCTGGCCATGTCGCTCCAGCGCTCCGGCCTCGTCCAGTCGAAGGCCACCCGGTGGATCCAGCGGCTATCCCCGGCGCGGGCCGGGTCGTGGGTAAAGCCGTAGTCGTTGAGCGTGGCCAGTTCGTCGCCGATGTAGAGCAGCGGGATGCCGCCGGCGCTCAGCATCACGCTATGGAGCAGCAGGATGCGCCGCACCGCCAGGTCGATCAGGATGGGATTATGCTCCTGCAGGGCCTGCTCCAGGCCGGCGAGTGAGGCCAGGGTGCCGCTCACGCGGGCGTCGCCGGTGGTGGGGTTCGCCTGAAAGGGCACGCCGCGGGCGAAGGAGGCCGGGTGGTCGCCCGTGTAGAAGGCGTTCAGGAAGCGGCGGTGGCCCCACGGGTCGATGCCCACGGCCCGCGCGTCGTCGTCGTCGAAGGTCCAGCCGATATCGTCGTGGCTCCGCAGGTAGTTCACCCAGGCGCAGCCCTCCGCGATCCGCCAGCGGGTAGCCAGCGCCCGCGCCAACAGCCGCACCTCGCGGGTGGCCAGGGCCTCCCAACAGAGCGCCATCAGCAGGGGGTTGTAGGAGAGCTGGGCCTCGTCGAGGCTGATGTACCTCACCACCTCGTCGGGGTGGACGATCGCCTCTGACTTGAAGAGCAGCGCCGGGCAGGCGATCCGCGCCAGGGCGTTGAAGGCCTGGATGATGCTGTGGGCCTCCGGTTGGTTCTCCGAGTTGGTGCCCAGGCGCTTCCAGATGAAGGCCACCGCGTCGAGACGCAGCACCTCGACGCCGATGTTGGCCAGGAAGAACATCTCCTCGGCCATGGCCCGAAAGACCGCGGGGTTGGCGTAGTTCAGATCCCACTGGAAGCTGTTGAAGGTTGTCCAGATCCAGCGGCCCATCCCCTCATCCCAGGTGAAGCTGCCGCGGCGCACCGAGGGAAAGATCTCGCGGAGCGTGCGGTCGTACTGGTCGGGGATCGTGCGGTCGGGGAAGATGTGATAGAACTCCTGATACTCGGGATCGCCGGCGCGGGCCTTCAGCGCCCACTCGTGCTCGTTGGAGGTGTGGTTGAAGACGAAGTCGAGCACCAGGCTGATCCCCCGCTCGCGGAGCGTATCGGCCAGGGCCGCCAGTTCGTCCATCGTGCCGATGGCGGGGTTGACGGTGCGGTAGCTGCTCACGGCGTAGCCGCCGTCGTTGTTGCCCTCGGGTGAGAGGAAGAGCGGCATGAGGTGCAGGTAGGTGATGCCGAGCTGCTCCAGGTAGGGCAGGCGCTCCCGCAGGCCGGCCAGGGTGCCGGCGAAGCGATCGACGTAGAGCACAGCGCCGAGCATGCGCTGCGACTGATACCAGAAAGGGTCGGCGGCCCGCCGTTCATCGAGGGCCCGCAGGGCGGGGCTGCGCTGCTCCCAAGCGCGGCCCGCGGCGAGCAGGATCTGCTCGAGGTGGTAGAAGAAGTCGTAGTGGCCGCCGTAGAGCTGGAGCAGGAGCGCGAAGAGTCGCGGCCACTCCCGCGCCAGGCGCGCCTCGAAGCACTCCCAGCCCGCCGGGTCCGCTGCCCGTGCGTCGGCAAGTTCCGCCCGCAGGCGCGGCAACAGCCGCTCGATCGATCGGGCCGCCTGCGCCCGTGTCCACTCGCTGTCGGCCATGATGCTCCCTCGCATCCTGCTCCTTCACTCGGAGTATAACGTACAGTGTAATGCGTATTTCGTCGTCTGCGACGTGCACAAACTCATCACCCTGGCACATCCCGCAGCCTTCTGCCGCGCCCCAAGCTCTCAGCTTGAGGGCACGGTTCAGCGGCGCCGGCGCGCCAACCTCCCGAAGCAGCACAAACTCGCTACAAGATGCGCGCGGCCACCTGGCGATAGAGCGCTGTGAGCGGGTGATCGGGGAAGCGCAGGGCGAAGATCCCGGCGGAGGCGAGGGCCATCAACTCCTCGGAGTGGGGGAGTACCGCGACGACCTCGGCCTGGTAGGACTCCTCGACGCGGCGGCGCACGGTGCCCGCGTCGTAGCTCTGGGGGGCCTTGTTGACGAGCAACAGCAGGCGCGGCACCTCGAGCAGGCGGGCCACCTCCACGGTGACGCTGGTGCCCTGATAGTCCTGCTGGTCGGGCCGCAGGATGATCAGCAAGGTATCAGAGATTGCGATCGAGAGCAGCGTCTCCTCGTTCAGGCCGGGATGGGTGTCGATCAGCAGCACATCGAGATCGTGGGCCTCGATCAGGCGGAGCAGCCCGTCGTTCAGCGTGCCGGGGTCGTAGCCTTCCCGCAGCACCCTGGTGATGTCGCTTGCCTTCACGCTCGAGGGGATGAGAAAGACGCGCCCGCTCAGTGGCACGCCGAGGTTCGCCGTCACATCGTAGACGGCCTCCTCGATCTCGCACTCGCCGTTGAGGAACGTGTTGAGCGCCGCGCCGATGTCCCCTTCGTCGAGGCCGAAGAGCACGTGGATGCCCGGCGACTGGATGTCGGTATCCACCACGCCCACGCGGTAGCCCTCCGCGGCGAGTAGCGCCGTGAGATTGGCCGTCGTGTTCGACTTCCCCGTCCCGCCGCGGAAGGAGTGGACCGAGATAATCTGGGGCATGGCGCGCTCCTCGCTCGCTTCGCTCGCCGGTACGGTGACAGGGTGACAAGGTGACACCTAACGGCGCCGTCAGGATGTCACCCGGTCACCCCGTCACCTTGTCATCTGTCATCCTTTCAGCTGCTCGACAAGCGCGATATACTCTGTCATCGCCTGCTCGGGGCTGGTGCCTTTCATCTTGGCCCAGGCGTCATACTTGAGGCGGCCGGTCATGTCGAGGATGCCGGGACGGGCGCCGGTCACATCGCCCACGGTGCCCTGCTTGTAGAGGGCGTAGAGCTTCAGCAGCACATCATTTTCGGGCCGCTTAGGAAGCTGCTGCACCTCCTGCGCCGCCTGCTCGAATCGGGCTTTCAGGTCGCTCATCACGTTCTCCTTCAACTCGGACGCTGCGATCTGCAATCCTAACATCAGCGTTCATAGGGCGCAAGCGGACCAGGGCGGCAAAAGCCCTCGCTCTGTCCGTTTGTTCCCCCGGATGTCTTGTGGAGCTTTATGCTGTGCCCATGAAAACTCGCTCATCGCTTCTGCTCGTCGCGCTGTTCCTCCTCCTCACTACCTCAGCCTTCACCCCTCCAACACCCTTGCGCGCGGCGTCGCCCGCTCAGTCCGGTCCGATCGACCCCGAGCTGCTTGGTATGGTGGTGCGCGACCCCTGGTACGAGTTCGGCACCCACCCCCGCTTCCCCGGCCAGCCCAACTACGAGGCGCTGCAGCGCACCGGCCAGATCCTCGAGGAGGCGGGCGTGCGCTGGGTGCGGGTGGAGTTTATCGTGCGGACCGGCGCCGGTAGCTTCGAGGAGCAGGTGGCCCGCTACGACTACTTCATCGATGTAGTGGCGCCGCGCCACGGCCTGAAGGTGCTCGCGCTGCTTGGTTTCGCTCTGGTGGACATCGACCCGCGGGACCCTGCGACCGGCCTGGTGGCGAAGACAGGGACAGACCCGCAGTACGGCGGGGGAGTGAATAGCTGGATGAAGACCTGGCTCGACCGGGCGCTCTTCATCGCCCAGCGCTACGAGGGGCGTTTGGCCGCCTACGAGATCCTGAACGAGCAGAACCGCCTGCCGCCGGTGCCGCCGAGCGGCAACCACCCCGGCTACCGCGGCGGCGAGGGTATCGACCCGGTGCTCACGGCGCGGCTTCACACCAAGTTCTACCGCTGCTTCAAGCAGAACCAGTGCAGCAACCAGGCCGCCGACCCAAGCTGGCGCCAGGCGGTCCAGGTGCTCATCGGCGGCGTGCATCCCCGCGGCAGCGACATACTGGTGAGCGACAGGGAGCTGAAGCCGAACCCGCCAGTGAGCGACCGCGACTACATCATCAAGCTCTACGGCTCGGAGCCGTTCACCAGCTACTTCACCGCCAACGGCGCCTTCCCCGTGGATGGCCTCGCCTATCACCCCTACCCGGCTGAGATCGCGCTGAGCCTCGCCGCGATCGACGATGAGGTGCTGCGCATCGACACCCGGCTCGACGAGCTGCGGACCAGGCTGCGGACGGCCCTCCAGGCCACGGCTCCGTCCGCGGCCGAGGTACCATTCTGGATCACGGAGATCGGCTACAACGCCGGCTACCCGAAGCAGAACAGTGTCGGCCAGGCGAGCTTTCTGAAGGCGGCCTACCTGGCGTTGGCGGCCAGAGATGATGTCAAGACGGTCTTCTGGTTCAAATACGAGGACTTCCCGCCCGCCACGGGACCGAACGCGCAGCAGTGGGGGATCGTGCGCATCCCCTTCACCGAGTCGAGCGCCTGCCCCGGCGGGGCCTGCTACGTGCCGAGCGGCGAGCCGAGCGCCCGCCGGCTGGCCTACTTCGCCTACCGGGAGCTGGCGGGGCTGCCGGTCCAACGGGTCGCGCTGCCGCTCGTGCGCTGAAAGGGCCGTACGGCGTAGTCTGTGCTATCCCAGCCGCCCCCCAAGCTTCAAACTTGGGGGGCGGCTGGGGTGGCGCTGGGATGCAATCCTATGGCCATAAAGGTCGCCTGGAACTGCACCAGCAAGCCAGATGCTATAATCCAGGGAAGATGAGCCACAGAGCGGGGGCCGAGAGTCGAGATGTCCAAGGGCTTTAGCGAGCGTCTGCGGGCCGGCCGCCTGGCCTTGGGGCTAACGCAGGCGGCGCTGGCGGCGGAGGTGGGCTGCTCGGCTGAGATGCTGCGGAAGTTCGAGGCTGGCGCGAAGCGTCCCTCGCCCGCCGTGGCCGAACGGTTGGCCGACCGGCTCGGCCTCGAAGGCGCCGAGCGCCAGGCCTTCCTCGACGCCAGCAGCGGCGGTCGCGCCAACTCGGCGGCGATGGGCCAGCCGCCGGCGCCGACTCCCACGCAGCCCTGGTTCCCCCGCAGCAAGTTGCAGCCGCCCCGCCCTCGGGGCGATCTGCTGGCCCGGCGGCGGCTGCTCGAGCCGCTGCGGGCCGCGCTCCAGCGCGTCCCCGTGATCCTCATCTCCGCGCCCGCTGGCGCCGGGAAGACGACGCTGCTCGCCAGCCTGCTCGCCGGCCCGCCCCCGGAGCGGGCGGGAGCTGAGCATGGCGGGCGGGCGACCGCGCCCTCCCCTCGCGTCGCCTGGGTCTCGCTCGATGAGGACGACAACGACGTGGCGCGCCTGCTGGCGGTGCTGCTCGCAGCCATCGACCAGCTGGCGCCCGGGGCCTCGGCCGCCGCCGACAGCCTCACCCAGGCGCTTGCGGCCCCCGAGGCGAACCGGACCGCCCAGGTCCGCCGAGCCGTGTCCGCCCTTATCAACGCGGCGCTCGAGGCCCCGCCGGCGGCCGGGCTACTGGTGCTCGACGACCTTCACGTGCTGAGCGAACCGGCGGCCCTCGCGGCGCTCGAGTATCTGATCGAGCAGCTCCCGGCCCACCTCACGCTCGCCATCGCCACCCGCCACGATCCGCCGCTGCCCTTGCCGCGGCTGCGGGCCCGGCGCGAGCTGCTGGAGCTGCGACTCCCCGAGTTGCGCTTCACCGCCGCCGAGACGGCCGACCTGCTCACCGACTGCCTCGATCTGCCGCTCTCGCCCGACGACGTGAGCGAGCTCCACCGGCGCACCGAGGGCTGGGCCGCCGGCCTCAGCCTGCTCGCCGCCTCGCTCGCGCCGCTGGAGTCGCCAGCGGAGCGGGCCCGCTTCGTCGCCCAACTCGCCCACACCGACCGCTACCTCTTCGACTATCTGGCCGAGGAGGTGCTCGATCGTCAGGACCCGTTCGTTCGCAGCTTTCTCCTGGAGACGGCGGTGCTCGCCGAGCTGACGCCCGCCGGGTGCCAGCAGCTAACGGGGCGGGCCGACGCGCCGGAGATCCTCGACGAGCTGTACCGGCGCAACCTATTCCTCGTACAGCTCCAGGCCGGGCCGGGCGCCGGCCAGGCTACCTACCGCTACCACGACCTTTTCCGGGCGTTCTTGCTCGAGCGGCTGCGCCGTGGGGCGCCGGAGTGGCTGCGGGAGCTGCACCGTCGCGCGGCCTCAGCAGCGGGCGACCAGCTACGGGCGATCGAGCATCTGCTCCAGGCCGAGCTCTGGGAGGAGGCCATCGCCGGCATCATGGCCATCAGCGAGGGGCTGCTGGCCGGCGGCGCCCACCAGACGCTCCGCCACCTGATCGAGGCGCTGCCGCTACCCCACCTGGCCGCTAACCCGCGGCTGCGCCACCTGCTCGGCGTCTGCGCGTGGCTGCGTCGAGAGCACGGTGTGGCTGTCGGGCTGCTGGAAACCGCCGCCGCGGATCTCGGGCGCGCCGGGGATGTCATCGGCCAGGGCGAGGCACTGGTGTTTCTCGCCGCGGCCCTCGCCGACGAGGGGGAGCTATCCAGGGCTGCCGCCGTGACGGAGCGGGCCCTGGCGCTCCCGCTGGCGGCGGCCCGCCGGGCGCAGCTGCTCGTGGGCAGGGCCGGGCAGAGCCTCTTAGCGGGCGCGCTCCCTCAGGCGGCGAGCGACCTCGATGAGAGTCTTGGGATCGTGGAGCGCACGGGCGATGCGGGCGCAGCGCAGGCATTGGCCGCGGCGATGAGCGGGGCGTTGGTTGCGCTCCCTGGCGCCCTCGTCCGCGTCGAGCGGCTGAGCAAACTCGCCGCCGGCCGCACAGGGGCGAACGAGCGAGGGCTGCGGGCCGCCGCCGCGGCGATGCGCGCCTGGGCGGCGCTCTGGCTCGACCGTTGGGATGATGCGGCCGCGGAGGCGCGCATCGCCACGGAGCTGGGCGCCGACCTGGTGAGCTTTGAGGCCATGGGCGCCGAGCTGGAGCTGATGCTGGCCGTGCGGGCGGCGCTGGCCGGCGAGCCCGAGCTTGCCGACGCCGCCTTCGCGCGCCTGGCGGGCCGCGACTCTGGCGCGGGGCGGCTCACGCTGCTCTACCAGCAGGGCCGCGTGCGCTGGCTCCAGGATCGCCACGATGAACTGCGGGCCGCCTACCAGCAGATGGTTGCAGCGCTGCCAGCGGGCGAGCGGCGCGGCGACGCCGCTCTCTGTCAGGAGATCGGCGGGCTGCTGCGACTGGCCGACGGCGACGCCGGCGGCGCCATTGT
>DAOUGF010000319.1:0-5185 GCA_034429295.1 Chloroflexaceae bacterium | reverse complement strand
GTACGGCCCTCCGGCTTGGGGGTGGTCCGGAGGGGGCAGCGCCCACTCCGGCGGGGGAGCAGGGGGCGGAGCCCGCCTGCAGAGGCACGCAGCGCCCAGGTGCCGTCCACCGCGCAGGTGAAGCCTGGCGGGGCGCAGGGGGCGGAGCCCGCCTGCAGAGGCACGCAGCGCCCAGGTGCCGTCCACCGCGCAGGTGAAGCCCGGTGGGGGTGCAGGGGGCGGCAGCGCCCCCTCACGCCCCGACCTGCTATAATGGCTCGCCGTGCAGGCCGCAGCAACCACAAATCGCCCCCGCCTCTGGCGCCCACATGCCATCGCCCTGGGCGTCTACACGCTGCTTGCCCTCATCGTCACCTGGCCCCTGCCGCTCCAGCTTGGCGAGCGTATCATTGCCAACGAGCCAGGCCAGGTGGACGGCTATCTCGGCATCTGGAATATCTGGTGGACGGCCCGGGCCATCACGGGCCTGCAGGACCCTTACTTCACCCCGCTGCTCTTCTGGCCCCAAGGCCTCGACCTCTTCTGGCAGACGCTCAGCCTCCCCCAGGGCCTGCTCGCCCTCCCGCTCACCCTCACCATCGGCCCGCTGCCCGCGTACAACGTGCTGATCCTGCTCAGCTTCGTGCTCGGCGGCTACTTCGCCTTCCTCTTTATTCGTTACGTGCTGAGAGAGCGGGAGGCGGTGGACTGGAGAGAGGGGGCGATCCTACGGACTACGGACTACGCTTCCCTCGTCGGCGGCGCGGTCTACGCCTTCTCGCCCTTCCACATGCAGAAGGTGCTGGATGCGCAGCTGGAGGTGGCCTCCATCCAATGGCTGCCTCTCTGGGCGCTCGCCACGCTCCTGCTGTTGGAGCGGCGCCGCTGGCCGTGGGCTGTGCTCAGCGGCCTGCTCCTGCTCTGGGTGGGCCTCGGCACCTGGTACTACGGGCTCTTCGCGCTGATCGCCACAGGGGTGATGGCGGGGCTATGGGCGCTCGGCGGCGCAGAGCGGCCCGGCCAGCGCTTTCGGCTGCGCCTTTCAGCTTTCCTCTGGGGCCTCGCGCCCATCGCGCTCTGGCTCGCTGTCATGGCCCCGCGGCTGATCGATCTCGCCCGCACCGGCGACGAGCTGCTCGGCGACGCGCGGGTGGAGCAGCAGGACGCCATCGCCGACCTGATCTCCTACTGGCTGCCCAACCCGAACCACCCCCTTTGGGGCCAGGCCGTCACTGCCTTCTACACTGGCCTGCACCCCGACGAGATCCTCTGGAACGTGGCCTTCGGCCTGGTGGGGATCGTCCTCGCTCTCGTCGGTCTCGCGCTCGCCTGGCGCAGCCAGTGGCGCTGGCTCGCCCTCGGCGTCTTCGCCGCGGCGATGGCGATGGGCGCTGAGGTGGTGATCGCCGGCTGGCGCACCGGTATCCCTGGCCCCTACGCGCTCATCCGCGACCTGCCGGGTTTGCGCTCCAGCCACCGCCCGAACCACTTCGTTCTAATCAGCATCCTCACCACGGCGCTCTTTGCCGCCGTCGGCGCCCGCGCCCTCCTCCAGCGCGCCCCGCGCCGCGTGCCGATCGTCGCCGGCCTGCTCGCCGCCATCGTCGCTGTGGACGGCTGGGCCGGCCCGCTGCCGCTCTTCCAGCGCCCGGTGCCGGAGCCCTACCGCAGCATGCCCGCGCCCGACGGCGCCCTGCTGCCGGTGCCACTGCACCTCAACTTCTCCAACAGCGAGAACCTCTGGTACCAGACCTTCCACCGCTGGCCGATCATCGGCGGCTTTATCGGCCGCGAGCCGCCCTACCCGCTCGCCCGCTACGCCCCCGGTATCAAAGAGTTGCGCTACGGCCGCGTGGAGCGCGACGACATCCTCGCCCCCGGCTGGCCGGAGTTGGCCCGCGAGACCCTCGCCGCTTACGATATCCGCTACGTGATGTTCCACCACGAGTCGATGGGCTCCCCGCTGCCGCTCATGCGCGAGATCATCGCGGAGATGGGGCTGGCGCCGAGCTATCAGGACGAGCTGATCACCGTCCACCCCGTGCCCGAGCCGCCCGAGCGTCGCCCCCTCGCCTACCTCGGCCGCGGCTGGGGCGACCTGGAGGGGGAGTCCGGGCGGCGCTGGCGCTGGATGGGTGAGTCCGCCGAGATGGTGCTGCTCAATCCCAACGACGCCCCGCGGGCCGTGGCGGTCAATCTTGACCTCGAGGCGTTCGAGCGGCAGCGCACCCTCACTATGCGCCTGAACGACGGCCCGCCCTTCACGCTGGAGGTGACCCGGGCCCGTATGCGCCGCACCCTGCACCTTATCCTGCCCCCCGGAGAAAGCGTGCTATACTTAGGCGCTCCGGCGGATGCCCCCTCCGGCCAGCCTCAGCGCCGCCTCAGCCTGGCCGTTATGGGTATCGCCATTCGATGAGATCGGGGACGAATAGAGTGACAAGGTGACACGGTGACCTGGTGACAAGGTGACACTTATCGGCACCGTCAGGATTTCACCTTATCACTGGCTCACCTAGCCCAAGCGCAGCGAGGGCGGCCCCCGATCACGACAGCAGATAAACCGTATGATCGTTGAGGAACCCGGCACCATCGCACCCCCCGCCCGCCGCGAGCCCGTGCGCCTGAGCCCGGTGCGCGCGCTGGCCTACGAGGTGGCCCTGAACGGCTGGCGCGTTCTGCGCGAGACGGTGAACGACTTCAGCCTCTGGCGCATCATTGAGTACCCCTGGGCCACCGGCGCCCTCGAGCTTCGCCGCGGCGACCTGGTGCTCGACCTCGGCTCCGGCACCTCCTCCTACCCCCACATGCTCGCCAAGGAGGGCGTGGATGTGGTGGTGCTGGAGCTCGACGCCGACCGGGTGCGCTGGCAGTTGGCTAAGCGCCGCGCCACCGCCCGCCCCGGCGACGGCCGCTTCTTCCCGCTCGTGGCGAGCGCCACTCACATGCCCATCCGCGACAGCAGCGTGCGCCGCGTGGCCGCCGTCTCGTCGCTCGAGCACATCCCCGACGACAAGGCCGTGGGCGCGGAGATCGCCCGCGTCCTCGCCTCTGGTGGGATCGCCGCCGTCACCCTGCCCTTCACCAGCACCGGCCGCGACAGCTTCTTCAAGGGCATCCGCAAGTTCGTGCAGGTGGAGCGCAACGCCTTCGTCCAGGAGGGCAAGGCCGGCTCCTTCTTCCGCTTCTACACCGCCGAGGATCTGCAGCGCGTCTATGGCGCGGGCGTCGGTCTGTTGATGAGCGAGTTGAAGGGCTTCGGCCGCTCGATCCTCAACGGGCGCTACCACGAGACGCGGCTCACCCGCTACTGGCGCCGCTTCGTGCTCAAGGATCTGCTCCTCGCCCTCGTCGTCCACCCGCTCGAGGAGCGCTTCGACAAGAGCGACCCGCTCTACGTGATGTTCACCCTGCGCAAGCCGTAGGGGCCCATGGAACGCCTGCCTGCCTTCCCTTTCGCGGCTTCCCTTTCGCGCCTTCGCGCTTTCGCGCTCGCGTTTTTCGCTCCGCTTCGCGCGTTCCGCGATCCAAGCGCCCTCCTCCTCATCCTCGCCCTGACGGCCCTCGTCGCCGCCGGTCGCCAACGGGCGCCCGAGCTCGCCCCCGTGGTCGGCGGCCGTCTCGACCCCGGCCCGGTCTTCCTCGACGGGCTCTACGGTCCAGAGGCCCACGCCGACGGCTATGAGTTCCGCTGGACGAGCGGCGCCGCCCTCGTGCAGCTGCGGGGCGCATTCTACGCCGCGCCTGCCTATCGCGCCGAGTTGCGGCTGCGCTCGGAGAATCCCGCAGGCCCGCAGCCGCTCACCATCCTCGCCGGCGGCCGCCCCGTGGCCACGGTAACGCCTGAGACCCGCTTCCGCACCTATCGCCTGCTCGTCGGCCCGACCCCCGAGGCCGGCGCCGAGCTCTGGCTCGCCCTCCACACACCAACCTTCGAGGCCCCGGTCAACCCGCGCCGGCTCGGCGTGATCCTTACCGACGTGACCCTCTCTCCTGTGGCTCGCCCCGGCCTCGCGGGCGCCACGTGGGCCGCGGCTGGCACCTTCGCCCTCTTGGCCGCCCTGTGGGCTTTGGGCCTGCCGCGGCGCGACGCGCTGATCCTCGCTGCGCTGGCCGCCCTCGCCGTGGCCGGCGTCGCCCTGCTGACCCGGCCCACAGTGGTGCCCTTCCTCGGGCGGGCCGCCCTGATCTTTGCCGGCGTGGGCGGCGCCGCCCTGGTGGCCCGGGCCACCGCTGCCCGCGTAGCCCTGGCGGCCCTCGTCGCGCTGGTCGCGCTGAGCGGGCTGATCTGGCCGAGCTGGCTCTCCGACGACGCCTTCATCTCCTTCCGCTATGCCCAGAACCTCGTCGAGGGCCACGGCCTCGTCTACAACCTTGGCGAGCGCGTCGAGGGCTACACCAACTTCCTCTGGACTGTCCTCGCCGCCGGGGTGATCGCCTTCGGCGGCGACGTGGCCCTCTGGTGCCACCTCAGCGGTATCGCCCTGGGGATCGCGATCGTGCTTCTCACCTACCTGCTCGGCGCTCGCCTGATGGCGCCGGCCTGGGGCCTGGTCGCCGCGCTGATCGTCGCCACCAGCCAGAGCGTGCTGCTCTATACCGCCCGCGGCTCCGGCCTGGAGACCGGCCTCTTTACCCTGCTCCTCCTCGCCGCCAGCGAGCGCTACCTCGCCGGAGGGCGCGTCGCCGCCGGCCTGCTCCTCGCCCTCGCCGCCCTCACGCGGCCCGAAGGCGTGATGGTCATCGCCCTAACAGTGGGGCATCTCGTGCTGCGCGAACTGCTCGCCGCCCGTGCCCCCTGGCCCGCCCGGCTGTCGTCGGTCATTGGTCGTCGGTCGCCGCTCTGGCCCCTTGCCCTCTCCTTCCTCCTGATCTACGGGCCCTACTTCCTCTGGCGCCTGCTCTACTACGGCGACTTGCTGCCGAACACCTTTTACGCGAAGACTGGCGGCGGCCTCAGCCAGATCATGCGTGGCCTCGCCTACGGGGGCGGCTTCGCCCTGACGATGGGCGGGCCGCTGCTGCTGCTTGTCCTCCTTCCCTGGCTGCGCTCGTGGCGGGCGGCTCTGGCCTCGTGGCGTGGCTACCTGCTGCCCCTCGCCCTCGCCTACACGGCCTACATCGTGGCCGTCGGCGGCGACCACTTCCGCGGCGAGCGCTTCTTCGTCCCGATCATCCCCTGGATTGCCATCCTCCTCGCCGACGG
>DAOUGF010000318.1:0-3990 GCA_034429295.1 Chloroflexaceae bacterium | reverse complement strand
TCCTCCGCGAGCAGCGCCGGCACCAACTCGTCGGCCGCGTCGCGGGCGGCCGCCACCGATAACGGCTGCGCCGGGTCGATCTCGCCGCGCTGCACCAGCAGATCGTAGAGCCGCTGGGTGAAGTGCAGGTTGGAGAAGATTTCACCATCAGCCAGGACGATACCAAGCAAGTGGTTGGTCATCGTGCCGGTGCGGGTGGTCTGGGCGCCGTAGCGGCGGGCGCGCAGCACGTTGCTGAGCACATAGAGGAAGAGCGGGGCTGTCAGATCGCGCACGGTGATCACAGCTGGGAAAAGCGTTTGGGGACGAACGTGATCCTGCTCGTTGATTCGGCTGGTCACCTCACCCTTGCGGCTCATCGTGCCGCCCTCGTAGGGCGCGTTGAGGGTGAAGGACTCGTGGCTGGCGTCGAAGGTGGTCAGGCTGTAGGCCGTATCGCTGTAGACTTTCGACTTCTCGGAGCCGGCGTCGCCGATCGCGAAGCCGTAGCTGATGCAGTCCGGGCACTGCTTGCAGAAGTCCACGTTGTAGTCGCAGATCGGCAGGCCCGCCGCATCGACGGCCACGCCGCGCTCGTCGGTCTTGCCGCCCTTGCCCTCGGCGGCCTGCTCCTCGCTCACCAGGCCGTAGCGGCGCAGCAGCTCGCGGCCGATCAGGCGCTCGGGGGTTGTCTGCTTGCGCTTGAACATGGTGATGCGGGTGATCAGCTCGTGCTGCTCGACGCCAGCCTGGACGCGGGCGGTGTTCAGCTCACCGTCGGTCTGGAACAGGGCGTAGGAGTCGGTCTCGCGCAGCAGCACGATGTGGGCGTAGCGGCCGGACGGGCGGGGGGGCACGCTGGTGGGGAAGTAGCTCGTGGCTAGCATTGGGTGATGTCTCCTTGCTTGCTGATAGGGCTTACGCGTCCGTCTCGTCGTCCTGGCGCGCCTCGGGTGGCTCGCCGCGCTCGCGCCACTCGCGGCGCTGCTCGGCCAGATAGATCGACTCGCAGGCGTTCTTGAGCAGGTTGAGCTGCTTGCCGGCGAGGGCCGCCCGGTCCTGCTTGAACACGTCGCGGTAGATCGTCTCGACGAAGTAGCGGGCGAAGGAGTCAATCGCTTCGGTGAGTTGCTCCTGAAGCTGATCCTTCTCGTAGAGCCAGACGGGCACGACGCCATCGGCCTTATCCTTTCCGACCCGCTCGACAAACTGTTCGAGGCGGCTGCGAACCACCTCCAGCAGTGAATCGACATCATTGAAGAGGCGCAGGTCTGCAGTGAGGAGCGCCTTGGCCGCCTCGCTCAGCGGGCGCACAATGCTGTTGCTGTTGAGGCGCCCCTTGCGGTGGCGGTAGAAGCGGCGGTAGCGCAGCGTGAGCTCCCGTGCGTGAGACATCGTGTGGCTCCCATCTTCCAGATAGCGGGTGACGAGATCGACGTAGAGGGCGGCCTTTGCCGCGGGCAGGCTATCGGCGCCCTCGCGCCGCTGGCCCTTCTTGAGATAGTGGAAGGCATAGAGCGGCGAGGTCTCCAGGTTGCGGGCCAGGGCCGGTAGCTCGTGCCAGCGGTAGTCGTAGCCGCCCGGCCCTACCTTCGCGTTGCCATCGAGGTGGATGAGGTAGCCGGCGGTGAGGCGCTGCAGCGCCGGCAGCAGCTGATCCAGGTTGAGGCGAGCCGGGCCGGCAAGGCGGCCGACGAAGGCGTGAGGCGCGTCGAAGGCCACTGTCTCGGGCAACTCCGTCGCCTCCTGGACGATCGGCAGCAGGCTCTCGCTGGCCACCACCTTAATGTCGAGCAGCAGCGGTAGCACCAGGGCCAAGAAGGCGGGGGTGACCCAGGCCTCGGCGTCCTTCGCGTCGCGCTCGGAGGGCGGGAGTCCGATAAAGCTGAAGGTGATTGGCTCATTCGGGGGGAAGCGCAGGCGGAAGAGCCGGTCGTCCTCGTCGTGGGCGATCTCGCTCGGGTGGAGCATCAGCTCCTCGATGCGCTGGAACAGCTCAGGGCTGAGGTCGAGCCGCATCTCGGGCGCGTCGGGCGCCGGTAGGAGCAGGCCGCGCAGCGCGGTGAAGCTCACCCGCTTGAGCCGGTCATGGAGCGCTCGCAGCATGTGCAGGCTCTCGGGGGTGAAGAAGTAGGTCGGGTAGAAGAAGAGATAACGCAGCTTGCGCTTCTCGAAGTTGCCGCCGCTCTCGCGGCCGCGCTTCATCAGCAGCTGGCGCAGCATCATCTCCGCCCCGCACACGGCGCAGATATGGCGGATCGCCTTGCTGCCGTGGAGCGGCTGCTTGTTGGTGTAGACCATCGGCGCGAAGAGGATGGCCGCCTCCTGCTGCACGCTCACGCTATATGGCGAGGAGCAGAGGGCGCAGACCGTCGTGGCGCCACGGCCGCTCTTGCGCGCGCCGCTGTAGCGGGCGAGCTCTGTCTGCAGGCGGGCGGTCAGATCATCAGGCCCGGCCTCGCCGAAGCGCAGGTGGTCGGCCACATAGCGCCGCAGCTCGCCCCAGCCGGCGGCCGCCGTCGGCGATGTGTTGGGGAGCCGGGCGGCGACGGCGGCGGCCAAAGCGTGGAGCCGCTCGATCCACTGCTGCTCGTCGAGGCCCGGTGTGTTGCGGCGATAGATGCCCGCGGCGTAGTACCAGCCGTAGGGTACGCCGCCGGCGGTTTTGTTGCCGTTGATCTGGCGCACTAGCTCCCGCAGCTCGCCCACGCCCATCAGCTCCAGCAGCAGCCCCTCGGCGTCGAGGTCAGGGGCGTGCTCGGCGGCGAGCTTCATCAGCAGCGCGCAGGTCTCGGCGATGCGGTCCACTTCCACGGCGCCCGGCAGATCCAGGTCCGTTCCAGGCGGGGCCATCCCCTTGGCCGCGATATTGGCGTAGCGCTTCCCGGCGGCGGCGTCCTTGCCGCCCAGGCGCCGCTCGGCGAACTGCGCCACGAGCAGGGCGAGCTCCCTGGGCGAGAAAAACAAGCCGTAGTAGTCGGCGTACTTGATGCCCTTCCCGTCGCGGCTGAAGCCCGTCAGGTTCTCGCGGAGCTGGCGTTGGCAGAGTTCGCGGATGCGGGCCACCGTCATCTCGGCCACATCGGCCACCTGCGGGGCCGCGGGCGCGCCGCGGCGCTCCAGGTAGACCACGCCCGTGGGCGCGTAGAGCAGCGGCTCGCGCAGGCCGGGGGCGTGGTAGGCCTCCACAGCGGCGTTGTTGATGATGCTGGTGAGCACGCCGCGCACATCGGCGAGGTGGTGGCAAGTCAGCGTGGCCTGCACCACTTCGTCGTGGAAGCTCTCTAGCACGCGCCGGATCGAAGGGTGCTGGGCCGCCGTGACCGGCGTGCGCCCCAAGTAGGCCAGGTAGTCGGCGAGGGTGGCGAGGTCGGTGGCGAGGCTCAAGCCGCGGCCGCGGGCGCGCAGGCCCGGCAGGGCGGCGAGGTTGTGCATCGTGCCCCACTGGAGCTGCGTATTCGTGGCGATGTAGAGGAGCGTGTGGAGGTTCGCCGCGGTGCCACCGATGGGGGCCAGGAAGGCGTCGAGGCCCAGGCGCTCGCACCAAGTACCGACGATGCGCTCAACGTCGGCTAGGTGGACGGCGACATTCACCGTGTGGTGCTCTAAGCCAACCGCCCGCAGCTCTGCGTCCACCTGCGGGAGCTTCAGCCAGTCGTGGAGGGTGTAGCCGGCGCAGAAGAGGCGGTACGTCGGCTCGTCAAACTCGTCGACAAAGCGCCGCGCGCCCCAGCGCCGAAGCGTGCGCGCCACGCGGGCCGCCGGCAGCAGCCCGTTGACAATATGGGCTCGCATGCTCTGGTCGTCGCCGTAGCGTTCCACCTCCTCGGCGGGGGCCCCAGCCTCGCGCTTGCGCACGGCGAAGTCGCCGCCCTTAGCGGCGGCGTGGCCGAGCAGCGCCGAGAGCGGGGGCACGACGTGGCGGGCGTAGTCGCCCAGCACTAGATCGTCGGAATCGATGGCGCCGCGCAGGAGCAAGGCGAAGAGCGGCTCGGGGGCCAGCTTCGGCTT
>DAOUGF010000317.1:0-12724 GCA_034429295.1 Chloroflexaceae bacterium | reverse complement strand
ATGGCAGTAGCACAGATGGCGCGCGGGCGGCGCAATAAGCGCAGCGGCCTCCCCTGGCCGGGGTGGATCGTGCTGATCGTCACCTCGGTGATCGCGCTCTTCCCAATGTATTGGCTCTTCGTGAACGCGCTGACGCCGATCACCTCCAACCCGCCGCTCACCCCCAACCTCTGGCCCGCCTGGAGCCTCGACAACTTCCGGCGTCTGCTGAGCGGCAACGTCTATTACGTCAACTGGATGCTCAACAGCCTGATCATCGCCGTGGCGATCACGCTCTGGCATGTGATCTTCGACAGCCTGGCGGGCTACGCCTTCGCCAAGCGGCGCTTCCCTGGGCGTGAGATCTTGTTCTGGCTGATGCTGAGCACCCTGATGATCCCAATCCACGTCACGGTGATCCCGCTCTTCATCGTGACGAACCGCCTCGGCCTGATCGACAACATCCTGGCGGTGATCCTGCCCGGCACCGCCAACGCCTTCGGCATCTTCCTGATGCGCCAGTACATCCAGACACTGCCGTCGGAGCTGGAGGAGGCGGCGCGCATCGACGGCGCCAGCGAGCTGCGAGTCTTCTGGAATGTGATCCTGCCGCTCTCGCGGCCGGCGCTCGGCGCCCTGGCGATCTTCACCTTCGTGCGCCACTGGAACGACTTCCTCTGGCCACTGATCGCGCTGACCCGCCCGCAGAACTATACGCTGACCGTGGGCGTGGCCAACCTGCAGGGCGAGTTCGCCACCGACTACGGCGTGATCTTCGCCGGCGCGGCGCTGGCGGCCCTGCCGATGATCATCTTCTTCTTCGCCTTCCAGCGCTACTTCCTCGAAGGCGTGCGGATGGGGGCTGTGAAGGGGTGAGCGCTTTGGATCGCGAATTTCGCGAAAGTGGGCGTTACGAAGTGGCGCGCAGCGCTTAAAACGCGAAACGAAATATCGAACCCTCGAAAGTGAAGACGCGAAACGTAAAACGCGAAAACGCGAAAGCGCGAAAGGATGTGGGATGGAGCGCGTTGGGGTCGCCCTGATTGGGGCGGGTGTGTTCGGCGAGCGGCACGCCCAGGCGTACAGCCGCCACCACGCGGTTGAGTTTGTGGCAGTCTGCGACTTGAATGAGGAGCGGGCCCGCGCCGTCGCCGAGCACTACGGCGCCCACTACGCCACCGGCGATTACCGCGCGCTGCTGGCCGACCCGGCGGTGCGGGCGGTCTCGATCGCGCTGCCCGACCACCTGCATCGCGAGGTGGCCGTGGCCGCCGCCGAGGCCGGCAAGGATATCCTGGTCGAGAAGCCGCTCGCCACTACGGTGGAGGACGCCGAGGCGATCGTGGCGGCCGCCGAGCGCGCCGGTGTCAAGCTGATGGTGGATTTCCATAACCGCGTCAACCCGCCGATGGTCAGCGCCCGCGACGCCATCCGCCGCGGCGCGATCGGCAGGCCGCGCTACGTCTACGCCCGCCTCAGCAACACCACCATGGTGCCCACGGAGATGCTCCGCTGGGCCGGCAACTCCTCCGCCCTCTGGTTCCTCGCCAGCCACATGGTGGACGTTGTGCGTTGGATGCTGGAGGACGAGGTCGCCAGGGTCTACGCGGTGCGCCGCGACGGCGTGCTCCGCGAGCTGGGCGTGGATACGGCCGACTTCCACGTGGCGACGGTGGAGTTCCGCGGCGGCGCCGTGGCCGTCTTCGAGCACGCCTGGATCCTGCCTCGCAGCCACGCCACGGTGAAGGATCTGAAGCTGGAGATCCTCGGCAGCGCCGGCCAGATCAACATTGACGGCTCCCACAATCGCACGCTGGAGCTCTACAGCGCCGAGAAGGCCACCTTCCCCGACCTGCTGGCGCCGCCCACCGGCGAGCACCTCACCGGCTTCGTGCTCGATAGCATCGCCTACTTCGTGGATATGCTCACCAAAGACGCCCCACCCCTCGCCACCGGCGCCGACGGCGTCGCCGTCACGCGCATCCTCTGCGCGATCGAGGAGTCGGCGCGACTGGGCAAGCCGGTGGATCTGTGAGGAGATGACAAGGTGAGGGGGTGACAAGGTGAAGCCTATCGGCACCGTCAGGATGTCACCCCGTCACCCTGTCTCCTAGCCCGAGCAACGCGAGGGCGTTCACCTTGTCACGAGTGAGTGGAGCGAGCGATGCGAGTAGTCGGTCTGATGGCGGGCACCTCCCTTGACGCGATCGACGCGGCGCTGGTGGAGCTCACCCCCGCGGGCGAGCCGGGCGTGCTGCGGATGGCGCTGCGGGCCTTCACGATGGCGCCCTTCGACGAGGCGCTGCGGGAGCGGGTGCGCGACCTGCTGCCGCCGCGCCAGGGCTCCACCGCCGAGGTCTGCGCGGTGAACTTCCTGCTCGGCGAGGCCTTCGCGGGCGCGGCGCTGCGCGTGATCGGCGACGCGGGGCTGCGGCCGGAGGATGTGGACCTGGTGGCCTCCCACGGGCAGACCGTCTGGCACGAGGTGCGCCCCGAGGCCACGCGCTCCACCCTGCAGATCGCCGCGCCGGCCGTGATCGCCGCCCGCACGGGGCGCACCGTCGTGGCCGACTTCCGCCCCGCCGATATGGCCCTGGGCGGGCAAGGAGCACCGCTGGTGCCCTACCTCGACGCGCTGCTCTTCGCCCACCCCAAGCTGCGCCGCGCCGTGCAGAACATCGGCGGCATCGGCAACGTTACCTACCTCGCTCCCGGCCGCCCGGCGCTCGCCTTCGACACCGGCCCCGGCAACGTGCTGATCGACGAGGCGGTGCGCCACCTCACCGGCGGCGTCCGCGCCTTCGACGAGGACGGCCGCATGGCCGCCGCCGGGCGCGTGGACGAAGAACTGTTGGCCGAGTGGCTCGCCCACCCCTATTTCGAGCTGCCGCCGCCACGCTCCACCGGTCGCGAGCTGTTCGGCCCCGCCGAGGCGCAGGCCTACGTGGAGCGCGCCCTCGGCGCCGGGCTACGGCCCGAGGATGCCGTCGCGACGCTCACAGCTCTGACCGCCTACAGCATCGCCGAGAGCTATGAGCGCTACTGCGGCCCGGTGGACGAGGTGATCCTCAGCGGCGGCGGCGCCCGCAACCCCACCCTGCGCTCGCTGATCTCCAGTGCGCTCCACGGCGCACCGGTGCGCCTCGCCGACGAGTTTGGCCTCGACGGCGACGCCAAGGAGGCCGTGGCCTTCGCTGTTCTGGGCTACAGTGCGCTGCACGGCTGGCCGAACAACATCCCCGGCGCCACCGGCGCCAGCGGACCGGCCGTGCTCGGCAGCATCACCCCGGGCGCTAACTACCGCGCGCTGCTGGCGCAGGTGGCCGCGGCCCCGGCTGAGCCGCCGGTACGCATCCTGCTCGAATCCTAATGCCCCCTTCGCTGCTCCACTTTCGCGTTTTACGTTTCGCGTCTTCCCTTTCCTCACTTCGCATTTCGCGTTTCGCGTTTTTCGCCTACTTTCGCGAATTTCGCGATCCAAAGCCCCCTATGAACGAGATATACACCCCACTAACCGAAGCGATCAACCCCGCGACGCAGGCGATCGACAGCCTGAGCGCTCGCGAGATCGTGGCCCTGATCAACGCCGAGGATCATAAGGTAGCGCCGGCGGTGGCAGCCGTGAGCGACGCGATCGCCGAGGTGGCCGAGCGGGCCGCCGCGGGCATCAGGCAGGGCGGCCGGCTGATCTACGTCGGCGCCGGCACATCGGGCCGCCTCGGCGTGCTCGACGCCGCCGAGTGCCCGCCCACCTACAGCACGCCCCCCGAGATGGTTGTGGGCGTGATCGCCGGCGGCGAGGCCGCTCTCACCCGAGCAGTTGAGGCGGTGGAGGACGATCCGGAGAACGGTCGCCGCGACATCGCTGTGCTGAACATCGGCCCGAACGATGTGGTGGTGGGCCTGGCCGCGAGCGGCCGCACTCCCTACGTGCTCGGCGCCATCGCCGAGGCCCGCGCCCGCGGTGCCTACACCGCCGGCGTCACCTGCAGCCACCCATCGCCCCTCTCCGATGCTGTTGACACCGTGATCGCGCCGATCGTCGGCCCCGAGGTGGTGGCCGGCTCCACCCGTATGAAGGCCGGTACCGCCCAGAAGCTGGTGCTCAACAGCATCAGCACCACAGTGATGATCCGCCTCGGCAAGACCTACGGCAACCTCATGGTGGATCTGCAGCCGCTCAACGAGAAGCTGCGGCGCCGCAGCGTAAATATCGTCTCCAGCATCACCGGCCTCAGCCAGGAGGAGGCCCGCGCCGCCCTGGCCGCTGCCGGCCACGAGCTCAAGACCACCCTGGTGATGTGCTTAGCCGGCGTCAGCGCCGACGAAGCCCGCGCCCGCCTGCGCGCCTCCGGCGGCCATGTGCGGGCGGCGGCAGAGGGATAGAGTGCGCGATCCGTTGCTATATGGAGCTCCGTAGGCCCGTAGGGCCGAAGCATTCGCCCCGAGTCGCGCGTGTGGCGCGGGTATTGTCTGGAGCGAATGCCTCGGCCGTATGTTCCGAGCGACATATGCGACTTCTTAGAAAGCGATGCCTTCTGTGAACGACCTGCTCCTCGGCATTGACGGGGGCGGCTCGAAGACCCGCGCCCTCCTGGCCGACCGCGAGTTGCGGCTGCTCGGCGTCGGCGTCGCCGGCTCCAGCAACATGCAGGTTGTCGGCCTGACGGCGGCCGCCGCCGCGATCGCCGCCGCCGCCGACGAGGCCCTTGCAGCGGCGGGCCATCCGGGCGCTATCCCCGCCGCCGTCTGCCTCGCTCTGGCCGGCGCCGGTCGCCCCGCTGAGCGCGAGCAGCTGCTCGCCTGGGCCGGCACTCACTGGGCCGGCCGGCCCGTCACCGTTGTGACCGATGGAGAGCCGGTGCTCGCCGCCGGCACTCCGGCCGGCTGGGGCGTCGCCCTGATCGCCGGCACCGGCTCCCTCTGCCTCGCCCGCGCCTCCGACGGCCGGCTCGTCAGGGTGGGCGGCTGGGGCTACCTGCTCGGCGACGAGGGCAGCGGCTACGACCTGGCCGTGCGCGCCCTGCGCCTCGCCACTCGCACCGCTGACGGCCGCGCCGATGCCCACGCCTTGCTCGCCGCCATCCTCTCCCACCTCAGCCTGGAGCAGCCCGAGGCTCTGGTGCGCCGCGTCTATGGCGGCGACACCAGCCCCGCGGCCATCGCCGCCTTAGCGCAGCCCGTGGTCGCCCTCGCCGAGGCCGGCGACACCCATGCGCTGGCGCTGCTCGCCGAGGGCGCCGGCCAGTTGGCCCTGATGGCCAAGGCAGCCGCGCACAAACTGGAGCTCGCCGCGGCGCCGCTGGCCCTCGCCGGCGGGCTGCTTGGCGCGAGCGCCGCGCTGCGCAGGATGATCGGCGCCGAGCTTGGCGCTGCCTGGGAGCCTGTCACCTACGTTGATGAGCCGGCCCGCGGCACGCTGCTGCTGGCCCGCCGGCTCCTGGAAAGCTGAGCATCGCCATGGCCCTCGCCCTCACAAACCTGCGGCTGATCGACGCCTCCGGCGAGCGGGCCGGCGGCCTGCTCCTGGAGGGCGGGCGCATCGCCGCCGCCGGCGCCGACCTGCCGCCTGCGGATGTGACGCTCGACTTGGGCGGGGCGCTTGTGACGCCGGGCTTCGTTGATGTGCACACACACGGCGGCGGCGGCTTCAGCCTGCACAGCGCCGACCCCGCCGAGATCCGGGCCTACGCCGCTTGGGCCGCCTCCACCGGCACCACCGCCTTCCTCGCCGGCATCGTCGGCGCGCCGGGTGGCCTGCCCGAGGCCCAGATCGCGGCAGCCGTTGCCGCGGCGCAGGCGGGCGGCCCCGGCCCCGAGCTGCTCGGCATCCATCTGGAGGGCCCCTACATCAGCCCTGCCCGCCGCGGCGCCCATAGCCCCGACTGGCTGCGCACGCCCGACCCTGCCGAGACCGAGCGGCTGCTTGAGCTGGCCGGCGGCTACCTGCGCCTCGTCACCGTTGCGCCGGAGCTGCCGGGCGCCGATGGGCTGATCCGCCGCCTCGTCGCGGCCGGCGTGACAGTGAGCCTCGGCCATAGCGACTGCACCTACGAGCAGGCGCGGGCCGCCATCCCTCTCGGCATCCGTCACGCTACCCACTGCTTCAACGCCATGCGCCCCCTCCACCATCGCGAGCCGGGCCCGCTGGGCGCCATCGTCGAGGCCGATAACGTCTGCGGCGAGCTGATCGCCGACGGCGTCCACGTCCACCCCGCCGCCATGCGCGTGCTGATCCGCGCCCTCGGCCCCGAGCGCACCGTGATCGTCACCGACGCCCTCTCCTGCGCCGGCCTGCGCGACGCCAGCTTCACCTTCGGCGGCCAGCCCGCCCACGTGGTGGACGGCGTGGCGAAGCTCGCCGACGGCACCCTCACCGGCAGCGTGCTCACCATGGAGCGCGCCCTCGCCCTGCTCGTTCACGAACTCGGCATCAGCCTGCCCGAGGCCGTCGGTATGCTCACCCGCAACCCCGCCCGCTCCGCAGGCGTCGCCGACCGTAAAGGCCTCCTCGCCCCCGGCTACGACGCCGACCTGCTGATCCTCGACGCTGGCCTGCGCCTCCAGGCCACCATTTGCCGGGGCACCCTCGCCTACGCCACACCTCCCTGGCGCGAGCGCCTCGCCACGGTGGGAAAATCGGAGTAAGGCCGAAGCATTGGCGGCGCCAAGCCCTCCCAGGTGGCGCCAAGAGATCATCTGGAGCACAGCTCATGGATCTGCGCCTGCTCACCTCGACAGATCTGCCCGCCCTCGCTGAGCTCTGCCGCCGCGGCTTGCGCGACGCTGTGAGCCCGGCCGTGCTCGAGCGCCTGCTCCTCGCCGAGCCGGGCCTGCGTCCCGAGCTGCAACTCGCCCTCTGGGACGGCCCGCGCCTCATCGGGGCCGCCCTCGGCTCGCTGCGCGACACGCCGAAAGGTCGTGTCGGCGGCCCCCGGCTGCTGCTGGTGGACCCGGAGCTGCGCCTGCGCGGCTTCGGCTCTGGCCTGCTCGCCGAGCTGGAGCGCCGCCTGCTCGCCGCCGGCGCGACCGAGCTGCGGGTCGGCGCGCTGCCGCCCAACTACCTCTGGCCCGGGCTCGACCCCCGCGACACCCCGGCCCTCTGCATGCTTCAGCGCCGCGGCTACACCCGTAGCGGCGAGGCCGTGAACATGGAGGTGGATCTCACCGCCCGCCCCGCCTGGTGGACGGCCGCCGACGAGGCGCGGCTCCCGCCAGGATGGACGATCCGCCGCGGCGAGGAGCGCGATGGCGAGCCTCTGGCGGCCTGGGTGGGCAAACAGTTCAGCGAGCTCTGGGTTTGGGAGGCCCGCGCCGCGCTCCAGCTACAGCCTGCGGCCGTGTTCATCGCCGAGCGGGACGGCCAGATCGGCGGCTTCGCTTGCCACAGCGTAAGTGGGCTGCCCGGCACCTTCGGGCCAACCGGCACTGACGAGTCCCTCCGCGGCCTGGGCCTCGGCAAGGCCCTGCTCCTGCGCTGCCTCGCCGACCTGCGGGAGCAGGGCTACGAGCGGATCGAGATCGGCTGGGTCGGGCCGGTCGCCTTCTACAGCCGTGTGGCCGGCGCCGCCATCAACCGAGTCTGCTGGTTCTTCAGCAAACTCGGCTACACGTCCTCCAGCAGCGCGTAGGCCGCCGCCCCGTAGAGCCCCGTCTTCGGGTTGAGGATCACGTGCACCGGCACTTGCTCCATCAGCTCGCGGAAGCGACCCTTGTTGCGCATGGCCTCCAGGAAGCGCTCGCCCCGCAGCTGAGGGATCAGCCGGGGCGGGATGCCGCCGCCGAGGAAGACGCCGCCGGTGGCGAGCACCTTCAGCGCCAGGTTGCCGGTCTCGCTGCCAAAGATCCCGAGGAAGCAGTCGAAGGTGGCCGCGCACACCGGGCAGGGCGGCTCCCGCTTCAACGCCCCTTCCACGATCACCGGCGTCGGATCTTCCGCCTCGGCCAGCTGGGCGGCGATCTCAGGCGTCTCCTGCTTAAAGACGCGGTCGCGGAAGAAGGCGTAGATGTTGGGGATGCCGAGCCCCGAGCAGACCCGCTCGTAACTCACGTGATGGTGTCGCTCGCGCAGATAGCTCAGCAGCTCGACCTCGGTGGGCGTGTTGGGCGCGAAGCTCGCGTGGCCGCCCTCGGAGGGATGAGCGCGGTAACGGCCGCGGTCGTAGGTGAGGAAGGCCTCGCCGAGCCCGGTGCCAGGCGCGATCACAGCGATCGCCCCGCCGGCCACAGGGTCGCCCTGGTTGATGGTGGCCACATCGTCGGCGTCCAGGAAGGGCACCGCCTGCGCCACCGCCCTCAGATCGTTGATCAGGTGAACGGTGGGGATGCGCAACTCGGCGCTCAAGGCGTCGGCGTCGAGCACCCAGGGCAGGTTTGTGATCTCGGCTCGCCCCTCCACCACCGGCCCCGCCACGCCAAAGCAGGCGACCTCAACGGCGGCCGGGTTGGCGGCGAGGAACTCACCGACGATCCGCTCGAGGCTCGGATAGTCGCCGCTGGGGAAGGTGGCCTCCACCAGCGGGGCGTGGGGCCCGCGCTCCCGCGAGAAGAGGGCCAGATTGGTCTTCGTACCGCCGATATCGCCCGCCAGGATCATCGCTCGCTCCATCCCTCAAGCATCCCCCAGAGCCGCGCGCAGTTCCGCCACCGCCGCGGCCACCGGCCGCTCGGGATTGTAGACCGCCGACCCCACCACCGCCACCGTCGCCCCGGCATCACGGCAGGCGCCGATCGTCTGCCGGTTCACACCGCCATCCACCTGCAGCGCCACCTGCGATAGCCCGCGGGCGTCCAACGCTGTCCGCAGCGCCCGCACCTTCTCCAAGCAGGCCGGGATAAGCGATTGGCCGCCGAAGCCGGGGTTCACCGTCATCACCAGGATCAGGTCGAGCTCGGGCAAGATCGCTTCCAGCGTCCCGACTGGGGTGGCCGGATTGATCGCCACGCCGGCCAGCTTCCCCAGCGCCTTGATCTCCTGCACGGTGCGGTGCAAGTGCGGGCTGACCTCCTGGTGCACCGTGATCCGGTCGCAGCCGGCCTCGGCGAACTCGGCGAGATAGCGCTCAGGCTCGACGATCATCAGGTGGGCCTCGATAATGGCGCCGTAGCGATCGGCGAGCGGGCGCAAGGCCTGCGCAACCAGCGGGCCGACGCTGATATTGGGCACGAAGCGCCCGTCCATCACGTCGAGGTGCAGCCAGCGGATGCCGGCCTTGAAGGCGGCCTCAACCTGCTCGCCCAAGCGCGTGAAGTCGGCGGTGAGAATGGAGGGGGCTAGTTCCACGATGGAAAATGCAACATGCACAATGCAAGATGCAGCGCGCTATTTTGCATTGTGCATGTGTCCTTCTGCAGTGATATGCCGCACGCCGCCTTCGTCGGCGACGAACAGGTCGGTGGCAAGCCCGAGGAAGAGCCCGTGCTCGACGATCCCGGCCCGGCGCTCCAGGGCCGTGGCGAGTGCCTCGAGATCGGCGATCGGGCCGAAGGCGCAGTCGAAGATATGATTGCCCTGGTCCGTGAGGTAGGGCTTGCCATCGGCGCCTCGGCGCAGCTCAACTGTGGCGCCGAGCCCTTCGAGGAATCGGGCGGTGGCCTTGAGGCCGAAGCTCACCACCTCAACGGGCAGGCGAAAGTTGGTGCCGAGAGCCGGCGAAAGCTTGGAGCCATCGACTGCGATCACCTCGCGGCGGCTGGCCTGGGCGACCATCTTCTCCCGCAGGAGCGCCCCGCCGCCGCCCTTGATCAGGTTGAGGCGCGGGTCGACCTCATCGGCGCCGTCGATCGTAAGGTCGATCTGCTCAACGTCACCGAGGCCGACGAGCGGGATGCCGAGCTCGCGAGCCAGGGCGGCCGTCCCCTCGGCGCAGGGCACACCCACGATCTCCCGCAGCTCGCCCCGCGCCAGCGCCGCGCCGATCCAGCGCACGGCCCAGAGCGCCGTGCTCCCGAAGCCGAGGCCGACTACCATGCCCGGCTCAACCAGCTTCGCCGCCCGCTCCGCTGCAAGCCGCTTCAGCTGATCACGCGTCCCCTCTGACACCCTTGGCCCTTCCCTTTCACATCTTCCCTTTCGGGCTTCGCGCTTTCGTTTCGCGTCTTCCCTTTCGCAACTTCGCGCTTTCGTTTCCCGTTTTTCGCGGACGAAGTTTTCGCGAATTTCGCGATCCAAACTACCCCACCGCCGTCGCCGCCTCAGCGTCCACCTTCGGCGCGAGGCCTGTCACCTGGAGGATGCGCGGCCCATCGAGGCTCTCCTCCTCGAGCAGGGCCTTGGCGAGCGCCTCGAGCTTATCGCGGTGCTCGGTGAGCAGGCGGATCGCCCGCTGGTAAGCGTCGTCCGTGATCTTACGCACGGCCTTATCGGCGGCCTGGGCCGTGGCCTCGCTGTAGGGCCGCTGGGTCACGCCGCCAAGATAGTTGCTGCGGCTACTGTCGAGCAGCTGCACCTGGCCCACCTCGGAGCTCATGCCGAAGCGCATCACCATCGCCTGAGCCAGGTTCGTCACCTGCTGCAGGTCGTTCTCGGCGCCCGTGGTGACATTGCCGTAGACCACCAGTTCGGCGGCGCGGCCGCCCAGGGTCGTCACGATCCGCGAGCGCAGGTAGCCCTCGGTGTAGTTGTAGCGGTCGTCCTCGGGCAGCGAGAGCGTCACGCCGAGCGATTGGGCGCGGGGCACGATCGACACGCGGCGCACCGGGTCGCTCTCGGGCTGTAGCAGGCCGAGCAGCGCGTGGCCAGCCTCGTGGTAGGCCACTCGCTCCCGATCCTCAGGCCGCATCAGGATGCGCCGCTCGGTGCCGAGGACCAGCTTCTCCATCGCATCAGCGAAGTCGCTCATCGTGACCTGCGTATCGCCGCGGCGGGCCGCGCCAAGGCTGGCCTCGTTCACCAGGTTGCGCAGCTCGGCCCCGGTGGCGCCAGGCATATTGGCGGCGATGGCATTGAGGTCCACGTTGGGGGCCAAGGGGACTCCGCGAGTGTGGATCTTGAGAATTTCGACGCGGCCCTGCTTATCGGGGGGATGCACCACCACGCGGCGGTCGAAGCGACCAGGGCGCAGCAGCGCCGGGTCGAGCACATCGGAGCGATTGGTGGCGGCGAGCACCACCACGCGAGTGGTAGAACCAAAACCGTCCATCTCGGTGAGGATCTGGTTCAGCGTCTGCTCCCGCTCGTCGCTGCCGCCCAACTCGTTGCCGCCGCGGCGCCTGCCGATCGCGTCGATCTCATCGATGAAGATGATCGAAGGGGCGGCCTCGCGGGCCTGCTTAAAGAGATCCCGCACCCGGCTCGCGCCCACGCCCACCACCATCTCGACAAACTCCGAGCCCGACATGCTGAAGAAGGGCACATCCGCCTCGCCGGCCACCGCGCGGGCCAGCAGCGTCTTGCCCGTGCCAGGCGCGCCCTCGAGCAGCACACCGCGGGGGATGCGCGCGCCGAGTTTCTCGTACTTCTCGGGGTTCTTCAGGAAATCTACCAGCTCGACCAGCTCGTTCTCCACCTCGTCGATGCCGGCAACATCATCGAAGGTCACCCGCTGGGTGGACGCAGGGTCGTAGCGGCGCGCCTGCGAGCGACCGAGGCCGAAGGGGCCGCCGGCCCCGCCCGCGGCCATCCGCGTCGCCCGCGAGCTGAGCCAGAGGAAGCCGCCGATCAGCAGCAGGGTCGGGCCGAAGGCCAGCAGCAGGTTCCAGATCGGGTTGCGGGCCTGCTCCAGCGGCTCGGCGGTGATGATGACGTTGTTCGTCTCCAGCAGATCGATCAGCTCAGGGTCTTCGATCAGCGAGGGCTTGACGGTGGCGAACTCCCTGTAGATCAGCGTGCCCTCGGGCGGCTCCGCTGGGGCAGGGGCGATCATCACCATGCCGTCATCGCCGGCGTTCGCGATCACCGGCACACGGAAGTGGCCCTGGATATCCTCGCCGCGGCTGGTGATCGCCGACACATTGCCCGCCGCCACCTGCTCCTTGAAGACGGTGTAGGGGATGGTGACGAAGGTCGGTGCGGTGGGGAAGAGCCAATTGATCAGCAGGTAGTTCAGCAGCAGCAGACCGACGAAGGTCAACCAGAAGCTACCGCGGCGGGCCGGCTGCCACATCGGGCTCTGCCCTGGCGCGCCAGAGCCGGGCCCGCCTTGGCCTTGCCGCGGCGCTGCGCCGGAGGGCCTGTTCCCCTGAGCGGTCGCCATACGAGATACCTCACCTTCACAACTGCGGAAAGCGGGCCGTGGGCGGCGGTGTGCCCGTATTATACGGCCTATTTGCTCTGGCGGGCGGCGCCGCCCCCACCTCAGGGCGCTGCCCCACCCTCGCCTCGGGGCGCTGCCCCGAACCACTACCACCTGCGCGGTGCGTGCCTCTGCAGGCGGGCTCTGCCCCCTGCACCCCCGCCGGAGTGGGCGTTGCCCCCTCCGGACCACCCCCAAGCCGGAGGGCCGTACCGTGCCGCCGCCTAGCGGCGTACCCGTCTCATTGTCGGGCAGAGCCATCCGCCCCGGCCGGCGGCGGATCTCCGGTCGGGGAGGTGTGTGAGCATCGGTTGTGCCCTCGCCAAGCGCCCCGGTTTCCCGCTTGCCCTGCGGCGGGGTGGCGCAGGCACGCCGGAACGTGCAGGGCGCAACCAGCGTGCATGTGCCCTGCGCAGGGCTACGGCACAAGCCCGTCGATGAGACGGGTACGCCGCCTACCGCCGGCACGGTACGGCCCTCCGGCTTGGGGGTGGTCCGGAGGGGGCAACGCC
>DAOUGF010000316.1:0-3135 GCA_034429295.1 Chloroflexaceae bacterium | reverse complement strand
GGGGGGTGCGGGGGGCGGCAGCCCCACCGCAAGCTCTATGCACCGTGTAGGCGGTACTGCTTTGGAGCAGCACCCGCGAGACGCTCGCCGCGTAGGCACAGGGTAAGGCCACCCGAGCGGGGGGTGGGGGGCGGCAGCCCCACCGCAAACTCCACGCACCGTGCAGGTGGTACTGGCTCGGGGCCACGCCCCGAGATCGCTCGCGGGGGGCGGGGCGGCCGCCCCGTCAGATCTCCCGCCCCTGGCGCAGCCGCTCGTAGAGCGCGTCACTCTCCGCCTCGGGCACGGCGTCGAGTTCGCGCCGCAGCGCCTCGGCGCACAGGCGGTACTGGCGGATCGCCGCCGAGCGCTGCCCGAGCCGGCAGTAGCTCCGCATCAGCAGGCGGTGGGCCTCCTCCTGGCACGGGTCGCACTCCAGGATCAGCTGGCACCAGCTCACACAGTCATTGTAGTCACCCTCGGCAAAGGCCCACTGGCTCAGGCGGGCGAGGGCCGTCAGATACTCGCGCCTCAGGTGCTCCCGCTGCTCGCTGGGCCAGGTCTCGTAGAGATCTTCCGCCAGATACTCGCCCCGATAGAGCGCCACCGCCTGGCGGAGGGCTTCCCTGGCCTCCTCGCGGCGCCCAAGTTGCTCGAGCTGCTGGCCGGCCCGCCGCGCCCGCTCGAACTCAAGCCTGTCGATCCAGATCCGTGCCCGCGGGTCGAGACCGTAGCAGCCGGCCTGCGAGACGATCAATCTTCCAGCCTCGGGCCGCACCGCCCGCAGTGCCCGCCGCAGGTCGGAGATCGCCGTGTGCAGGCGCTGGCGGGCCAATTCCTCCTCGACGCCGGGCCACATTGCGTCCATCAGGGTGGTGGCCGGCACCATGCTCGGGAAGCTCGCCAGCAGCAGCTTGAGCAACGTCTTGCTCTTCACCCCTGTCCACTGGGTGACCAGGTTCTGGCCAAGCCAGACCTCGAAGTTGCCGAGGCAGTAGGCCCGCATGTCGGGCGGACACGATGGCGTCTCTTCGCCTTGCGGCTCGTCGGCGGGAGGCTCGAGCGCAGGAGGCGGAGGAAGGGGTGTGGGCGGCGTCGGGACAGGCGTGGGCTCCAGGGCGCGGAGTACGATCGTCTCGCCGCGGGGGCGCATACCCCACAGCCACTCGATCGGCCCGCGCGCCGCCGGGCGAGCGCCGCGGGCGAGGCGCGGCGCTCGTGTCGCCCCCAGCAGCGCCTCCACCGGCAGGCCGCGGCTGCGGGCGATCTGGCAGCCTATGCGGGCCAGCCCGAACAGCCGCTCGACGAGCAGTTCGTGCTCGCTGTCGT
Organism: Chloroflexaceae bacterium; assembly: GCA_034429295.1. Classification (GTDB taxonomy): domain Bacteria; phylum Chloroflexota; class Chloroflexia; order Chloroflexales; family Chloroflexaceae; genus OHK40. The sequence continues at coordinate 1,827 of DAOUGF010000316.1, read as the reverse complement.
CGTCCGTGCACAGCAGCGCGGCGACCACCGCCAGGTGGCGGATCATCTGCTGATCGTCGTCTCCCGGGTCGAGCAGATGGTAGACAGTGTTGAAGCAGGCAGCGGCGTCCACCCGCTGGTGGTGGGCTGCGTAGAGGTGCCCCAGCAGCCAGAGGCTCCAGACGCGGGGCCAGACGCCGGCCACACGGTCTGCGAGCCGATGGGCCTCGCGGGCGTGGCGCAGTGCGGCCTCGCCGTCCTCGTTGCGCCAGGCCGTCGTGGCAAGGCCAACCTGGCAGAGCCAGAGCCCCGGCCAGTCGCCGTGCTCCCGTAGCACCGCGGCGGCCCGCAGAAAGGCCTCGAGGGCCGCGTGCCAGTCCTCGTTGGCGAGGGCGCCGCGGCCCAGGTTATAGTGGGCGGCAAACTCGCCCGAGGCAGCTTGAGGCTGGACCCAGACGTTTGCAAGGTAGGTCATGGCTCCTCCTGGCCGCGCCGCAAGGATCAGGGCGGCTCAGGCGCCTGCGGCCATGCCGAGCTCGCTGGCGAGGAGCTGCCAGCCTGGTTCTGTCCGCAGGCGCCGCAGCGCCCGCGAGCGGAGCACCTGCACGGCCGCGGGCGTCCGCCCGAGGCGCTGGCCGATCGTCTGGTCGTCGAGGCCCTCGATATATTTCAGCCAGAGGGCCGCGAACTGCTGAGCGGCCCGCGGATGCGCCCGCACGAAGCCGGCGGCGCAGTTGGCCATGCGCTGGCGCAGGTCGCTCTGGGCGAAATGCTCCGCCGGGTCGGCCAGATCGCCCAACGGGGCGCCCTGACTGATCTCGGCGTTGTCGGCCGCATCCACGGGCAACTGCTCGGCCGATTGGGCGGCCAAGCGCAACTCAGCCCGCGCGGCGTCCCGCAGCTTCTGCAGCACGAAGGCCAGAAAGGTCTCCGGCTGGCGGCAGCGCTCGAAGGAGAGGTAGATCCGCTCCACGGCCAACTGGGTGGCTTCGGCGGCCACGCGACTGTAGCGCCTGGCTGCGGCCCGGGCGAGGAAGCGGTACAGCTCGTTGTAGCCCAGCTCCTGGCGCTGGGCGCCCTCCGCGCCGGAGCAAGCCCGGTAGAGAATGGCGCTGTAACTCCAGAGCAGGGCCGCGCGGGCTGCGCCCGCTCCCCGCTCCGGGCGCGACAGATATTCGCGCTCGACGGCGCTCAGCAGGGCCTCGCGATCCACCAACTCCCAGCCGTAGCGTTGAATGTAGCTATCAACACAGGCCTCGCATGTCTGCTCCATCTGCCACCCCCATCGTCTGATTGGCTGCGGGTCGCATGGGCGCTCTACCTCCCTAATGTCGCTGCGATGGCCGAGTATTACACTTCTCCGCTGGATTCAACGGCGGAGGCGCCGTGCTTTAAGGGCACGGCGCCTCCGATAGGGCGCAGAGGGGATTTGGGGCGGCTAGCCGGAGGAGCAGAGCTGCACGCTGAGCTGTAGGCGGCCGAGCGCCTCGTGGGGCACGCCGCTGAAGACCACGCAGCCCCGCTGGTCGGTGATGGCCGCGGCGCTGCTCCCCTCGTAGCTGAGCGTCACTGTGTGCCCGGCCTGCTCGAAGGGGTCGCCGGTCGCCACAACCGTCACCTGAAGGCGGTAGAGGCTGCGCTGTGGGTCGCTGAGCGCGACGTCGAGGCCGATATCGATCGGGTCGGGCGCCCCCACGCTAAGCTGGTGGTGGAGCTCGCCGGGGGCGCCGGGTGCCCCTGCCCCGTTCTGGCGGAACGCGCCCGCCAGCTGTGGCCGGCGCATGGCCTGGAGCAGCGTCGCGCCCAGGTTGAGGTGGAGCTCGCGAGGAGTTGGGCCGGCCGGATGGG
>DAOUGF010000315.1:0-10039 GCA_034429295.1 Chloroflexaceae bacterium | reverse complement strand
AGGGCGCGCTGTCCCGCTTGCCGATCGTCAGGTCGGTGTAGGGGCTGCCGATGCGATAGCCGTAGAGGGCGTTGTCCCAGATGATCGTGCCGGAGAGGGCGCGGGCGTAGGGATCCAGCAGGAGCTTGTGGGGGTTGAAGCGGTGGCCTTGGGCGGGGTTGTAGGGGCCGTAGACGCGGTAGCCGTAGAGCTGGCCGGGGCCGATGTCGGGGACGTAGCCGTGCCAGATGTCCTCGCTGCGTTCGGGCAAGGTGAAGCGGACGGCCTCGCGGGGCGCGTCGGGGCTATCGAAGAGGCAGAGCTCCACGCGGGTGGCGTGGGCCGAGAAGATGGCAAAGTTGACACCCTGGCCATCCCAATGGGCGCCGAGGGGGTAGGGTTTTCCGGGCCAGATAGAGGGCATAGATCGCTCCGAGCATAGGTTTACAGGATAGCGGCGACAGGGTCGCCCGCTCAGCTCCGAGCTACTCATAGGCAGCATCGCCCATAGGGGATGATACCATGGGGGGGCTTGGATCGCGAAATACGTGAAAGCTGCGCCGCGTTACGAAGTGGCGCGCAGCGCTTAAAACGCGAAACGAAGGTTCGAAGTTTCGGAACGAAGTGGCGCGCAGCGCTTAAGGGAAGACGCGAAAGAAGGCGCGAAAGTCGGGCGGAGAAAGCGCGAAACTCAGGGGGAGTCTGGGGTGATCCAGCGGGGCTCGACGCCGGCGAGGTCGCGATCGAAGAGGCCGAGCTGCGGCTCCAGGCGGAAGATCTGGGCAAAGTCGTCGGGCCGGAAGGCCTTCTTGAGGCGGCCGGCGTAGTTGTCGAGCAGGATGCGCACGTAGTGCTCGACGTCGTAATCGGGCGCGCCTGCGGGCGACCGTAGCGTAGCGGGCTCAGCCGCCGTGTCATCTGCTGGGGGCGTCGGGTCGTCATCCAGAAGCACGAAGCGCCCGCCCTCGGCGCGGTAGAAGCGCACGCGCTCGCCGGGCTCCCAATTGGTGCGGCCGGCGTCGAGCAGGGCCTCGTACTGGCCCTCGCGTTGGCGGCTCGCCCGGTAGGCGTCCGGCGTCTTGCTGAGGCGAACGCGGGTGGCCACGGCCTCAACGGGAAGGCGGCGCTCGCGTAGCTCGGCCACGCAGGCGAGGAAGTGGGCCCGCAAGGCGGCGCAGTCGCCGGCCATGGTGTAGCGCATGGCCTCGCGGAGGAAGCGCTCACCGAAGGGCTCGGAGCGGGAGGAGCGCATTGCCACCCCGCGCATGATCAGCCGGCCGTCGTAGGTGAGGAGGGCGTAGTTCTTCACCTCGTGGCTGAACATGGCTGCGTAGCGCCCTTCGTACTCCAGGCTGATCCCGGCGGGCAGTTCGGCGGCCACCTCGGCGACCAGGGCCCGCTCCCTGGCCTCGTCCCAGCCGGGCGGCACGGCGAAGTAGACGCCGTCGGTGTCGGCCTCGATCAGGGCCACGCCGCGGGCGCGCAGGCTCTCGATCACCTGACCGAGCACCTCGCGGCCCCGGCGGGTCACCTCGTCGGCGGCATCCATATCGGCGAAGAGGGCGATCGGGACCGCGGCCATGTAGCCGTAGGCTGCGTTGATGATCAGCTTCATGGCGGCCTGCAGCGCGTGATGGTGGCCGGCCTCCAGTGAGCCGGGGGCGGCCCGGCGGGCGGCGGCCTTGTGACTGAGGCGCGCCTCCAGCACGTGGCTGACGATGCCGAGCAGGGCGCCGATGCGGTCGCACGCAGGGCCGATGCCGTAGGCACGCATGAGCGACGGGTAGAGCGAGGCGATGTCGGTCTTGACGACGTTGCGAGCTACGCCGCCGGCGAAGAGGAAGAGCGCGCCGCCGGAGTGGCCGCCCTCGCGGACGCCCCTGGCGGCCGGCGGAAGCGGGGGCGCCTGCCGCTCCCGCAGATAGGCTCGCAGCAGCATCGGCTCGAGGATGCCCATCGCCGGCCCGGCCCAAGCCACCCGCTCGTAGCGCCGCGGCGCCATGCCAGCCAGCGCGAAGGGCGCGGCGAGCAGCCGCTGTGAGAGCGCCTCCACCTCGGCCACGTCATCGAGGGCGTAGCGCCGCACCATCTCGGGATCGCGCTGGTAGGTGGCGTAGATCTCGGCGCCGGCAATGTAGGTGCGTTCGGGGCCGGCCACCCCGAAGTAGCGGGCCACGTCCTTGAGGCTATGGCTCGGCATATCGCGGGCCACGAAGTCGTGGCGGCGCACCGCGTCCAGAGTGTCGAGCAGCTCGCGGCCCGGCACGCTGTAGCGGTGGCGCCGGCCCCGCGGGTCCTCGCGGATGCGCTCAAGTTGGGCGGGAGCGCCGGCGCGGCCAAGCTGCAGCGGCACGCGCAGGGCGGCGGCGCGCGCCTCCAGAAAGGGCAGGTCGAAGCCGAAGAGATTGTGGTTCTCGATCACGTCGGGGTCGCGCTCACGCACCAGCCGGCAGAGCTCGGCGATCAGGCGCGGCTCGTCCTCCGGCGCAGGGGCCTCGATGGTGGTGGCGAAGCCGCGGCTGTCGCTCACGGCGACCATGAAGATCCGGCCGTGGGCGGGGTCGAGCGAGGTGGTCTCCAAGTCGATCTGCATGCGGTGCAGATCGGTGTAGCGCAGCCCGCGGAAGTAGACGCGGCCGGTGGCCATGAGGTACTGCTCGACGGGGCCGACCCGGTAGTAGTCGTCGAGATCATAAAGGCTGGCGACGGGGCGGCCGAGGCGGCGGGCGGCGCCTTCGAGCAGGGCAGTCTCGAGGATGCGGGCCGAGCGGGCGTGCAGCAGGTAGCGGTAGCTGTCGGCGGGGCCCTCCAGCAGGCTGTAACTGATGGGGGCGGTCTCGTCGTCGGCGGGGATGGACAGGTGGGCCAGGTCGTCGAGGTGGGCGGCGAAGAGCCAAGGGCGGAAGCGGGCCGCCTCGCGCACCACCCTGTCGCCGAGGCGCCGCCAGATGAGGGCCTGGCCGTCGCGATTCGCCCAAACAGAAACGATGCCGGGAGTCGGGTCCCAGCCGTAGATCCACTCTTCAACTGAGGGGGAGCGCTGGGTCACAGGGGAGCTTTAGGCCACAAATGGCGGAGGTGCGCAGGCGAATGGTGTGAGCTCCATCATACCAGAGCGGCGCAAGGCGCGCCTCGGGCGTTGTACCGGACCCCGGCCCCGTAGCTGCGCCAGGCTGTCTGTAGCGCTTTTTGTGATCCTTTGTGACTCCCGGCGCGGCCCCGGCGAGCCTACACTGCCCTTGTCGCCGCTCCGGCGGCACATGGTAGCCAACCGATTGAGGAGCAATCCTATGCATTCACCGACGCAGCGCGCCTCTGCGCCGAGGCCTCGCCTCGTTTTGCGAGCCGCCCTGCTCGCCCTGCTGCTCGCCTTGGTCGCCTTGCGCGCGGGGCACGCGCTCGCCGACCGATCTGTCGCCCCGCAGCCGGCCGATGGTCCCGCTACAATCTATCTGCCGCTGCTCGCGCGGCCCGGCGAGCCCGGCCAAACACCTACGCCGGTCACACCAACGCCGGTAACGCCCACACCAGTCACACCAACGCCGGAGCCGGGAAACCGGCCAGTGGTGCGGTTCACCCACGACGCGGGCCGTGCGGCGAGCGCGGTGATCGGCCCCGAGGGCGGCAGCCTGAGCGCCACCGCCGCCGATGGCACCCGCTTCGAGCTGACGATCCCCGCTGCGGCGCTCGATTTCAGCGAGACGATCACGATGACGCCGGCGCTGTCTGTGGAGGGCCTGCCCTTCAGCGGCGGGCTGGCGGGCGCGGTGAGCATCGAGCCCGACGGCTTGGAGCTCTACGCGCCGGCGACGCTGCGGATCGTTCCGCCCGGCGCGCTCCCGCCCGCCCCGCTCACCATCGGCTTCAGCTACCGTGGCGAGGGCGAGCGCTTCCACCTCTACCCGTTGGCCCCCTCCAGCGGCGGCCAGGAGCTGCAGCAGGTCTCCGAGCCAAGCATCACGTTGGAGCTGATCGAGATCCGCCCCGTGGGGGCTGGCCGCGGCAGCCAGGCCGATATCGACGCCATCCCGCTCACTGAGGAGGATATCCCCCTCCCAGGCGACTATCTCGAGGAGATGATGGCGCGTACAGAGACGCGGCTCGATAACTACTACAACAAAGTGCTGCAGTACGAGCTGCTGGAGGCGGAGCTGAGCTTGGCCGAGCTTGACGAGGCGCTGCGCCTCTTCGACAGCTGGCTCTACTTCGTGGAATCCTACGGCCTTACCGGCACGTTCGCCCAGGAGATCGTGGCGGCGAAGGAGTTGCTGGCCGCGGCGCTGCAGAAAATGTCGGTGGTTTCGGCCGAGCGCTGCTATGCCGAGAAGCGGCCCGAGGAAGGCTTCCGCCTGCTGCGTTGGGCCCGCCTCGCCAGCAAGCATATCGGCGCCACCGAGGCGGCGGCCATCGAGGCGAAGCTGCGCAAGTGCCTGGTGTTCGAGCTCCACTTCCGCTCGACGATCAAGGAGGACGCGCCGAACTGGGTGCGTCACTACACCGTCGAGGCGAAGCTCCCGCTCCGTGTCACCGATCGCAGCATGCGGGCCACAGGGAGCGGCACGATCAGCTACACCTACGTGAGCTGGCCGACGATCAACCCGCCGTGCGTCCAGATCAGCAGCAGCAGTTCGACCTTCGACGCTGCCTCGGCCGGCCTCGGCCTGACGATCAGCCCGGTGAGCCGCAAGAGCCCACAGGTGCGGGTGGAGCTGGCTTACAACCCGGGCGATCCCACCTACGTCTACGTCAGCGCCTGCCCGTACTCGGATCCGCTCTACTACTCGCTGAGCTGGACACCCTTCTACTCGATGTTCCACCAGGACGAGCTCAGCGGCACAACCTACCGCACGACGGCCACGATCACTGGCGCGGGGAGCTTCGAGGGCTGGGTCTACAACCAGTCGGAGGTCTTTGTGCAGCTGCCGGTGCAGGAGGATACTTTCATCGACCTCAAGCACACGCCGGAGCGGCCGTAGGAGACAAGGGGACAGGAGACAGGGAGAGCCTGCACCGCCAGGCCTCTCCTTGTCTCCTGAGCGAGCGAAGGGGCGCTAGTCGCGCTCCTTCTTCTCGCGGGAGCGGAAGACGATCACGATCGGGGTGCCACCGAAGCCGTAGCGTTCGCGGAGGCGGTTCTCCAGGTAGCGGGCGTAGGACCAGTGGACGAGGCTGCCGTCGTTGGCGAAGAAGAGGAAGACGGGCGGCTCCGTCTGGGGCTGCACCGCGTAGTAGAGCCGCAGGTGGGCGCCCTTCTTGATCGCCATGGGCGGCTGGTCGAGGACAACCTGGCGCAGGAAGTTGTTCAGCTCGCCGGTGGGCACGCGCTTCTGGCGGTTGTCCCAGATCTCGCGGGCCAACTGGATGATGCGGCTGACGCGCTGGCCGGTCAGGGCCGAGATGAAGACGATCGGCGCGTAGTCGATAAACTTGAAGGCCTCGCGGACCTGCGCCTCGAACTCGTAGTAGGTCTGGTTGTCCTTCTCGATCTTGTCCCACTTATTGACGAGAATGGCAACGCCCTTCTTCGCCTCGAGGATCATCCCGGCGATATGGGTGTCCTGGGCAGTGACGCCCTCCTCGGCGTCGATCAGCAGCAGGGCCACGTCGCAGCGCTCCACGGCCCTGAGCGTGCGCAGCACCGAATACTTCTCGATGCCCTGCTCGATCCGGCCGCTGCGGCGGATGCCGGCGGTGTCGATCAGCGTCACCGGTTCGCCGTCAACCCTGATCGTGGTGTCGATGGCGTCGCGGGTGGTGCCGGGGACGGTGCTCACCACGCTGCGCTCCTCGCCGATCAGCTTGTTGAGCAGGCTGCTCTTGCCGACGTTGGGCCTGCCGACGATCGCGATCCGCAGGTGGCGCTCCTCCTCAGCCTCGCCCTGGTTCACCGGGAAACTCTCGACCACGCGGTCGAGCACGTCGCCGGTGCCGAGGCCGTGGAACGCGCTCATCGGGATGGGGTCGCCGAGGTTGAGGGCGTAGAACTCGACGGCGTCGAGGGCCCGCTCGGGGCTGTCGCACTTATTGACGGCGAGCACCACGCGCTTGGAGGTGGGGCGGAGGATATCGGCGACCTCGGCGTCGGCGGCGGTGAGGCCCTCGCGCCCGTCCACCATAAAGATGATCGCGTCGGCCTCATCGATCGCCAGCTTCGCCTGCTCGCGGGTGCGGCGTAGCATCTCGGCGGCGGGGAGGGCCGGGTCGTCGTCGTCGAAAAGCAGGCCGGCAGTGTCGGCCACGGTAAACTCGCGGCCGTTCCAGAACGTTTCGCCATACAGCCGGTCGCGGGTGGTGCCGGGCAGATCCTCGATGATCGCGCGGCGCTCACCGATCAGCCGGTTAAAAAAGGTCGACTTGCCCACATTGGGCCGGCCGACGATCGCAACAATTGGTTTTGTCATCGTTCGCTCTCCAGGGCGCGCCAACGCGCCATTCTGTCCTCCATGATAGCATAGCGTGAGCCATACCGCAGAGGCTCAGAGGGCGCAGCGCACAGAAATCCTTCGCCAGGATCGCAGGGCCGCATGCTTCGGCCGTGCGTCTGAGCGATTTGTGGCTCTAAAAGGAACCACGATTATGCGCCGGTAAGGGGTCGGCTGGAGCATCCCAAGAGGACGGCCACGACGGGCCGCCCTTACAGGCTCATATCCAGAGATTTCTGTGGTTCCATATAGTTAGCGGCGGGTGGTCTGCGGCAGCGGCGCGGGATCTTGCTCGGCTGCCTGCCGCGGCGCGGCCTTGAAGTCGGCGCTGCCGAAGAGCAGCACCAGCCCGCCGATTCCGCTCGCTATGAGGCGGATGGTGAAGGCGGTGAAGGCCAGAGCCAGGGCGGTGGCGTCGGGGACATCCACCTGCCGCAGGTAGAGCGTGAAGACCAGATCGCGGGCGCCGACGTTATTGAAGAAGATCGGCGCCAGGCCGATGATGTCGGTGAGAGGCACCATCAGCGCGTAGATGATCGGGGGTGCCGTGATATGCAGGGCCAGCCCGGCGGCGAGATGCATGACGATCCAGACGCCGTGGAAGAGCAGCGAGAGGCCCATCACCTTGAGGAGGAGCAGCGGGCTGTCGGCGTACTCGCCGAGCGATTTGGCGATCTCCTGGAGCGGCCGGCGCACGACTAGCGGGATGAGGTGGCTGGAGTGCCGCAGCAGCCAGGGTGAGGCGAAGGAGCCGGCCGCCGCCGCCAGGGCTACCAGCGCGAAGCCGGCTGCCGTCCACGTTAGAGCCGGATCGCTGTCCAGATGCATGCCGAAGAGGTCGGTGGAGGTGAGCACAATCGCGACTAGCGCGACCAGGCTGAGGGCGAGGAATCCGGTGAGCCGCTCCATGAAGACGGCGGCGCTGGCCTGGGCGTAGCTGCCGGTGCGCCTGCCGAGGGCCACCACCCGCATCGCGTCGCCGCCGACGGAGGTGGGCAGGAAGTTGTTGGCGAATTGGCCCGCGAAGTAAACGCCGACGAGCCAGGGGTAGGGCTGGGGCTGGCGGTTGGCCCGCAGCAGCACGCCCCACTTATAGGCGCTGATGAAGACGCAGAGGATCTGCAGCAGCGCAGCCAGGGCGAGCAGGGGCAGGTCGGCCTGCTGCCAGGTGGCCCAGATATTTGCTGGGTCCGCCTGCCAGACGAGGAAGGCGAGCAGCCCGCCGCTGACGATCAGGCGCAGGGCGAAGAACAGCGGGCGCCAGTTGCGCGCGGGCCGGCCTTGGGTGGCAGGCTCCGGCTGGCGCGGCTCGGGCTGGAGGGCGGGAGGCTGAGGGCTATCGCCCTGCGGCGGATGGGCTGTCATGGCGTGGGCACTACTACTTCGCCGAGCAGCGCCGCATCGGGGCCGGCGGCGATCGGATCGGCGACCGGGCCTGCGGTGAGGGGCAGGCGCTGCTCGGTGGCAGGGTCGTAAAGGCCCAGGGTCAGCGTGTAGACGCCGGCCCCGGCCTCAGGCGGCAGGTCGATCGGCAGCGGCACGGCCACCTGTTGGCCGGGGAGCCACTGGCTGGTGGGCGGTACGCTCGCGCCGCCAGGCGGCACCATGATGGCGGCCACCCGCTCCCCTGCGCTATCGAAGACATGGACGAAGACCATCAGGTCGGCGCTGAGGGGCGCCCGCAGATCCCACGATGGCGTCAGCACGAGCCGCTGGCCCTCGCTTGTGGCGGTGAAGCCCCGCAGCCGTAGCGCGCCGCCGAACTCGGCGCCTACGGGCGTGGCGTAGGGCTTGGCCAGCTGGTGGATCTGAGCGTAGTCGATGCCGTGGATGCGCACCGTATGCAGCGGCAGCGTCTCGCGGATGCGGGCGTAGAGCTCCGGCGCGTCGCCCCGCTGCAACGACTCCAGGTAGACCACGGCGTAGTTGGCGGGCACCACGTCGAGGGCCCGCACCTCCTGCACGGGCACGGGCACGAAGGGCTGCAGGGTGGGCGGGAGCGCCGAGAGGATCTGGCCCTCGCCGATATCGGGGCGGCCACGCAGCCATGCGCCCACCTGATCCATCCCCTCGCCCCAGCCGATCAGGAAGGAACGCTGGGCCACCGGGCCGCCGCCGAGCAGCGGGCTGTAGTAGCTTAAATAGTAGGGGTGATACCAGGCGAGGATGCCGATCTGGGTGGCCAGCAGCAAGAGCCCCAACGCACGGCGGCCGGTTGCCGGCAGGTGGCGCAGCCGATCGGCGAGTAGCACCAGCCCCGCGGCGCTCAGGGTGAGCAGGGCGGGCCAGATCGGGAGGATGTAGCGGTCGAACTTCTTGGGGCCGGCCGTCATCACCAGGAGCCACCAGAGGGCGAAGAGGGCCAGAGTCAGGAGATTCTGGTTTGTAGTTTTCGGATTCTGATGGGTGGCCGCTTCAGGATGCTGGCCAGGATCTGTTGCGCGCTTTGTGCGGCCAAGCCAAAATCCAAAGCCCACCGCCAGCAATCCGAGCAGCTCCGCCGGTGTGAGTCGGAAGAGGCCAGCGACCGGGTAGAAGAGCGGGCCGGGGTCGGGGTCGTTGCTGCCAAAGAAGAACTGGCCGTCGCCGTTGGCCCGCCCGCCGTTGCTGACGATCTCGCTCACGTAGTCGCCCACGGCGCGGGCCGGCTCGACCCAGAGGGCCGGCCAGAGGGCGAAAACGACGAGCGCAGCCACGGCCAGGAGGAGCAGGTAGTGCGGGATGGACCAGGCGAGGCGGCGGATGAACACCGACCACAGACGACCGACCACAGACGACCGACCACTGGCCGCTGCCGCCTGTCCATCAGCCAACAGCTGGGATGACGGGCGGTCGCCGCCTAAGGCGAACAGCGCGAGGCCGAGGAAGGGCAGCAGGATAAGGGCAGGCCCTTTGGTGAGCAGGGCGAGCCCGCAGAGCGCACCTGCGATGGCGAGCCAGCGCAGCGGGCGAGTGGCGCGGCAGGCCACAAGGGTGGCGAGCAGCGTGAGCGTGCAGAGGTCGGTGAGCAGGGCATCTAGGTGCAACAGGCGGCCGTGGGCCACGAGGAAGGGCGAGGTGGCCCAGAGCAGCGCGGCCACGATAGCCACTGTGGGCCGCACGAGGCGGCGCAACAGCAGGTAGCCGGCGGGGATGGCGATGGTGTGGGCGAGCACCGGGCCGAGGCGCAGCCAAGCGAGATGGCCGAGGGCGTCGGGCGGGGCCGCCCAGCCGAGGCCGATGGCGATCTGCTCGAGGCGCAGGCCGAGGCTGCCGAGCCACATTAGCGTGACGCCAGGGTGGCCGGTGATGATCGTATCGGCCCAGCGGCCGGCGCCCACCGCGGCGGCGAAGCGCTGGCTGCGGTTCACCCAGTGGTAGGCCTCGTCGGTGGTGAAGAAGTCGGCCAAGCCGGCCGCGCGGGGCAGCAGGGTTGCGAGGGCGATGAGGAGTGGGAGGAGCAGGCTCAGGCCCAGGGCGCCGGAGCGGCCGGCCTCGCGGGCGAGGGCCGGGGCCCGCTCGGTTGTATGGGTAGCCTTCATGTGCCGCCTGTCCTTTGCATCGGCGGCGATTATAGCATAGGCCGTAGCAAGGGCGGCTCGTCACGCCCGCGGCGCTACGATGCTTGTGCGAGGAAGGGCGGCCACGACGGGCCGCCC
>DAOUGF010000314.1:0-11169 GCA_034429295.1 Chloroflexaceae bacterium | reverse complement strand
CAGGAGTTGCTCGCCCTCGTGGATCGTGCGAGCGGCCTGAGCAGGTAGCCAGTAGGGAGCATGACGCCGGCCTGAGCCGGCGCGGTGGGCGACAACTGGGGCGTCGCCCACCGGCGCCGGCAGGCGGTCGCTTCGGCGGCGTAGGTCGCTCAGCTACGCGCCGTCGCCGAAGGCGATCAGCAGCCCCTCGCCGCCGCGAAGCTCGACTTGGCCCTCTGCGCCCTCGGCCTCACGGTCGAGGTGCGTCGAGAGGGCCACCCGCCCTCGCCGCCCCTCGCTGAGCGCCAGCGACTGCGGCTCTGCGCCGAAGTTCAATGCCACCAGCCATTCCCGGCCGGCGTCCCTACGCCAGTACGCCAGCAGCTCGTCCTGTAGCTCCGCTTGGGCGTAGGCGCCGGTGACGAGCCCGGGCTGATCGCGGCGGAGGGCGATCAGGCGCCGGTAGAGCTGTAGCAGCGAGCGGGGATCGTCCCGCTGCGTGGCCACGTTCAGCGTTGCCACGTCGGGGCCGACCGGCAGCCACGGCTCGGCCGGGCTGAAGCCGCCGTTGACCGTGGCCTCCCAGCGCATCGGCGTGCGCATCTCGTCGCGGTTGTGGCCAGGCCACGAGCTAGCCTGGGGATCGATGACGCGCTCAGGGGGGATGGGTACGTTGGGCATGCCGATCTCATCGCCCATGTAGACCGTTGGCGTGCCGGGGAGAGTCAGCAGCAGCATCGCCGCCACCCTGGTCTGCTCGACGCCGGCGCGGGTCGCCACCCGCGGGCGGTCGTGGCTGCCGATCGTGTAGGTAGGCCAGACGCCCGGCGGCAGCGCTCGCTGGTACTCGTCGATCGTCGCGGCGACCTCGCGCGCCTTCCACTCGATGTCGGTGAGGCGCAGGTTGTAGGGTAGGTGTAGCTCAGGATGCTCCGCGCCGTAGTATTTCATCATCTCCTCGACGCTCAGGTACAGCTCACCCGAGAGCAGCCGCTCATCGTAGGCATCTACCACGCGGCGCATCTCGGCCAACACCGGGTGGATGTCAGGCTGGTTCGAGCTGTACTTCGGCAGCACAGCCGAGTCGGGCGCGCCGCCCGGCTTCTGCTCCGGGTTCGGCGGGTTATCCCGCAGCTGCTCGTCCTTGAGCATGTACCAGGTCGCATCCACGCGGAAGCCGTCTACGCCCTTCTCCAGCCAAAAGCGCATCATGGCGTACATCGCCTCGCGGACGGCGGGATTGCGCCAGTTGAGGTCCGGCTGCGTTTTGAGGAAGCTGTGGTAGTAGTACTGGCCGCTCGCTGGGTCTAGCTCCCAGGCGCTGCCGCCGAAGACGCTCAGCCAGTTGGTGGGCGGGCCGCCGCCGGGCTTGGGGTCGGCCCACATATACCAGTCGCGGCGCGGGCTCTGCCGCGAGGCGCGGGACTCGCGGAACCAGGGGTGTTGGTCGGAGCTGTGGTTCGGCACAAGATCGAGGATCACCCGCAGGCCGCGCTCGTGGGCGGCGGCGAGCAGCGCATCGAAGTCGGCCATGCTGCCGAACTGCTCGCCGACGGCCTGGTAGTCGCTGATGTCGTAGCCGAAATCGCGGAACGGCGTGGGGTAGAAGGGCGAGAGCCAGACGGCGCCCACACCTAGCCAGCTCAAGTAGTCGAGCCGGGCCGTTACGCCCCGCAGGTCGCCCATCCCGTCGCCGTCGCTATCCTGGAACGACGGGGTAAAGAGCTGGTAGATCACCTCGCGCTGCCACCAGTGTAGGTTCCCCATCGCCGTCCCTCCCTTTCACTCGCTCATCATCATGCCGTAGCTGGGGCAGGCAGCAAGTTGTGTACCGGGCAGCTGCGGTGTGACCGCCAGAGGCCGCGGGCGCCGGGCGCTGTGAGAATGCCTGCGGCATTCGACAGCTTCGCGCAGCAGGCCCGGTGCTGACGGCTCGCTGGTAGTGCTCCTCCCGCTCTCGGCGCAGAGGGGCATGCAGCGATGGCCTGGCCCGTACAGCGTAGTCCGTAGTCGGTAGTCCGTACCGATGTGCCGCAGAAGGCCCGGTGCTGACGGCTCGCTGGTAGTGCTCCTCCCGCTCTCGGCGCCGAGGGGCATGCAGCGATGGCGTCTCGGCGCTGGCGGCCGTCGGCTTTGGGGGTTTCCAAAGGGGGCGAGGCCCCCTTTGGCGGGGAGCGCGAGGGGCGGAGCCCGCTCGCATCCTCGCCCACCGTGTAGGTGGTAGTGCTACGGGGCCACCGCCCCGAGGCATGCAGCGGGGAGCGCGAGGGGCGGAGCCCGCTCGCATCCTCGCCGCAGCGTTGCCAAGCGAAGGGCCGCGCCGTATACTAGGTATGCGGTTCGGAAGTGGGTTGCGGACTGGACGACGATCAACCATAGACGATAGGCCGCGGTCGGGCAGGCTGCGGGCTGTCGTCGGTCGTCTGTCGTCGGTAATCCTCTACCAGCAGCTCACTTGTGGAATGTTGTACTAGCGTGAGAAGCCCCGGGCCTCCGCCCCGATATGCTGTTTTCTGCCCCTATGCAACGTATCTTGATCATCGAGGATGAGCCGGAGATCGCCGGCTACCTGCGGCGCGGCCTGGTGCTCGAGGGCTACCAGGTGACGGTGGCCTCAGACGGCCCTAGCGGCCTCGCCGCCGCCCGCGAGTCCCCCCATGATCTGGTGGTGCTCGACCTGATGCTTCCTGGCATTGATGGGCTCGAGGTCGCCAAGCGCCTGCGGGCCGCCTCCGACATCCCGATCATCATCCTCACCGCCCGCGACGCCGTCGCCGATCGCGTGCGCGGCCTCGAGACCGGCGCCGACGACTATCTCGTTAAACCCTTCGCCTTCGAAGAGTTGCTCGCCCGCATCCGCGTGCAACTCCGCCGCCGTCAGGCCGGCTCGCAGAGCGAGGTGCTGCGCTTCGGCAAGCTGACCCTCGACACCGCCGCCCGCGAGCTGCGCGTTGGCGATCGCCGCGTGGAGCTCACCGCCAAAGAGTACGAGCTCCTCGAACTCTTTATGCGCCACCCCAACCAGGTCCTCACCCGCGAGGTGATCTACGACCGCGTCTGGGGCTACGACTTCGGCGGCGAGAGCAATATTATCGAGGTCTACGTCCGTTACCTGCGCCAGAAGCTCGAGGCCAATGGCGAGCCCCGCGTGATCCAGACGGTCCGCGGCGCCGGCTACATCTTGCGGGAGGAGTAGCGAGGGCCCGAGTCGCCCGCCTGTGCAGCCCATTTGCTAGAATGGCGGCAGATTTTGGAGGTCGCCATCATGCTGCAATCTCAACACACTGCACAGGGCTCGCTGTGAACGCTCTCCGCCTGCCGCCCTCCTCCCATGCCCTCGCCCTCGGCGTGCTGCTCGCCCTCATCCTCCTTGAGCTCGCGGGCATCCTCGTCGCCACCGGCGGCCACCTAATCTACAGCCTCGACGACCCATACATCCACCTCGAGCTCGCCCGCAATATCGCCAGCGGCCATTACGGGCTGAACCCCGGCGAGCCAGCGGCGCCCTCATCGAGCATCATCTGGCCATTGCTGCTCGCCCCTTTCGCCCGCCTCCCCTTTGCCTCCGTCACACCGCTGCTGATCAACATGGCCGCCGCGGTCGCCGCCACACTTGTGATCGACAGCCTGCTGCGGGAGGCTATAGGCCCAGAGCGGGTCGCCCGTCACCGGCTCCTCGTCGCCCTGCTCGCCACCCTGCTCATCCTCGCTACCAACACGGTCGGCCTGATCTTCACGGGCATGGAGCACTCACTCCAGGCGCTCCTCGCCCTGCTCGCCGTGCGCGGGCTCGTCACCGTGATAGCCGGACGCCCGCTGCCTTGGTGGCTCGTGCCGGTCCTCATCCTTGGGCCGCTCGTGCGTTATGAGAATGTCGCCATCAGCGGGCCGGCCCTGCTGCTGCTCTTCGCTCGCGGCCACCGGTTGCCGGCGCTGCTCGGCGGCAGCGCCCTCGCCTTGGCCATTGGCGCCTTCTCGCTCTTCCTGCACAGCTTAGGGCTCGACATGCTGCCGGCGTCGGTGCAAGCGAAGACCAACGGCATGCACACGTTGCAGCTGCTCCCAAGCCTGAGCATCCGCAGCGGCCTCCTCACCACACTGAGCACGCCGGAGGGCATGCTGCTCCTCACGGCCCTCGGCCTGCTCGTGGGCCGCCTTCCCAGACTGGCGCCGCGCGATCCCGACCGCAGCCTCGCCGCAGCGCTTGGCCTGGCCGTGGCCTTACACCTGATCGGCGGGCGCATCGGCTGGTTCTGGCGCTACGAGCTCTACATCGTCGCCGCCGCGATCATGGGTGCCCTCTACCTCTACCGCGCGGCGATCGGCCGCCTGCTCGACACAAGGCCGCTCTGGTGGAGCACCGCCCTGCTCTCGCTCTGCCTACTGCCCGTCGCCATCCTCTATCTGCCGTCCCTGATCCGCACCCCCGCCTCCGCCGCCGACATCTACCGGCAGCAGTACCAGATGCACCGCTTTCTCACGGCGTATTACCCCCGGCCGGCCGCCGTCAACGATATCGGCTGGACCTCGTACCGCAACGATAGCTACGTGCTCGACCTCTACGGGCTCGCCTCGCCCGAGGTGCTGCGGCTGCGGGCAGAGCGCCACGATGGAGCGTGGATGGAATCGCTCGCCGTGCGCCACCAGGTGGAACTCGTGATGATCTACGACTACTGGTTCCACACGTTGCCGGCTAGCTGGCAGCTGCTAGCCCAGCTCGCCTCCACCAATGACGGTGGCACGCTAGGCGGGCAGCATGTTTCCTTCTACGCCACCAGCCCCGAGGCCGCCGTCTCAATCCGTGCGGCGCTGGAGCGCTTCGCGCCCACGCTGCCGCCGGGCTCCACGCTCGAGTTCGCCCCCGCCACGGCCGGCTCATCAGTTAATCTCCCGTAATCTACGCCCCATCGTCATAGTCCGGCCGCGGTGCTATCCTCACCTTCCCACGATACCAGGCGCGTCGGCCGAAGTATCGCCTGCGCCCCGTCTCTCGCGGGCGGCGGGGCGCAGCGCCGCGCGGCGGGCGAGCGGCACGCCGCGCGGCCTTGGGGTTGCCTACGCCAGCGCAGCCCCAGGCCGCAACTCGAGAGCTGGTCGCGCCCCATGGCAACCCGAGAAGCCACCAACGCTAGCCTCTTGACCTCAGCGCTGAAGGCCATCATGCGCCTGCCTCTCACCGGCCGTATCGGGCGTCGCGCCCGCCTACTCCTCGCCGCGGTGGGGCTGCTCGCAGCCGGGGCCGCCGCGCTCTACGCGCCTCTCCTCGTCTTGCCCCCCCTCGCCCTCGTCGCCCTGAGCATCCTCTGGGAGCGAGTCGCCATCGAGAGCGACCTGCGGGCGCTAACCGCGGCCGTCCTCGCCGACGCCCCTGAGACCAAGCTCGAGGTCACCGACGGCGCCTGGGGCGAACTCTGCCACGCGCTGAACCGGCTGCACCAGCAGCGCCGCGCCCAGCAGCAGCTAGCGCCCATGCTCCCGACGCTGCCCGCCAACCGTGCGGCCCGCCTCGCCGACAACGGCCTGCCGCCGGATGGGCTGCTCTGCGAGGTGGCCGTGCTCGCCATCGGCAGCGTAGGCGCCCCCAGCGATCCGGTTGGCCAGCTGCGCGAGCGCGCCTACGCCGCGCTCCACCAGGCCCAACTCCACGACGGGCTGCTCATGCGCGTCGGCGATCACCTACTGCTGATCCTCGGAGCCATGGGCCAGCAGAGCCTCACCACAACCCTCCGCGCCGCCCAGCAGGCGGCCAGCGCGATCATCGCAACCACTGCCGCCGAAGAGGGCGATGGCCGCCTCCGCCTCACCCTCGCCGCAGGCGCCGCACGCGCCCTCATCCTGCCGGGCCTTGGCTACTCCGTCCTCGGGCCCCCGGTGGATCAGGCCATCGCCCTCCAGAACCTCGCCAGCGCTACCCAGCTCCTCTGCAACGAGGACGCCTATCTCGGCCTGCGCCGCCTCGCCGCCGTGCCGCCCCAGCCGCCAGCGCCTCGCCTCCTCACCCCCGACCAGCGCCCCGTCTACGCCGTGAGCCTCTAGCGCCTTCGCGCCCCCACTTTCGCGCCTTCTTTCGCGTCTTCACCTTCGCGTCTTCGCGCCTTCGCCTTAGCGTTTTTCGCGAACGACGTTTTCGCGCCTTTCGCGATCCAAACCCCTTCGCCCGCTTCTCCGCATCAGTACGCCATAATCCGCATAGAACCCTTGCGCTTTGAACATGCGAGGCGTATAATGATAGCGTCAGTTCAACGGGTGCAGAGTCGTAGCTTCGGGGTCCATCGCACTGCATAAGGACGGCGCATGGAAGAGCTGAAGGGGATCGCAACCGGATCTGAGAACCCAGAGGAGCCTGAGCAGGTCGATAACGACCTCGCCCTTGAGGGTGAAGACCTCGCGCTCATGGAGCAGTTCCTTCGCGATCCCGCCCACGACTATCGCAACCTGAAGTACGGCGACACGGTCGACGGCCGGATCATGCGAGTGGATCGCGACGAGATCCTGGTCGATATTGGGGCCAAGGCCGAGGGCATCGTGCCCTCACGCGAGATGCAATCGCTCCCCGCCGAAGACCGGGCCGCGCTCCAGGTGGATGATACGCTGCTCGTCTTCGTCGTCCAGAGCGAGGACAAAGAGGGGCGCGCCATCCTCTCGGTGGACAAGGCCCGCCAGGAGCGGAGCTGGCGCATGCTGCAGAGCGCCTACGAGAAGGGCGAGGTGATCACGGCCCGCGTGGTGAACTACAACAAAGGCGGCCTCCTCGTTAACCTCGACGGCGTGCGCGGCTTCGTGCCCGCCTCCCAGGTCACCGGCATCAGCCGTGGCCCCGACACCCAGAAGCAGTCCGATATGGCCAAGATGGTCAATACTGACCTGCGGCTCAAGATCATCGAGATTAACCGTAATCGTAACCGGCTGATCCTCTCCGAGCGTCAGGCCGTCCAGGAGTCCCGCGAGCTCAAGAAAGACGAACTGCTCTCCAGCCTCCAGGAGGGGACCATCCGCACCGGCGTCGTCTCATCGGTGTGCGACTTCGGCGCCTTCGTTGATATCGGCGGCGCCGACGGCCTCGTTCACCTGTCCGAGATCTCCTGGAGCCGTGTGAAGCACCCCAGCGAGGTGCTCAAAGTCGGCGACACCGTTCAGGTCTACATTCTCAGCATCGATAACGAACGCAAGCGCATCGCGCTCTCAATCAAGCGTACGCAGAGTGAGCCCTGGACGCGGGCCGGCGAGAAGTACCAGCTCGGCCAGATCGTCGAGGGCACGATCACCCAGCTCGCCTCTTTTGGGGCCTTTGCCCGCATCGAAGACGGGATCGAGGGCCTCATCCACATCTCCGAGATGGGCGACGAGCGCATCCAGCACCCCAAAGAGATCGTCTCCGAAGGGCAGGTTGTGCAGGCCCGGATCATCCGCATCGACCCGGCGCGTAAGCGCATGGGCCTCAGCCTCCGTCTCACCCGCGAGCCCGGCGACACAGGCGACGCCGAGGACCCCACGCCCGACGCATAATCCCCTTGAACTGCGCGGCGATCGGTGGGGCGCGGCAACGCCCCACACCTGCCGGGCATCGGTTCGCCTGTATCCCCATCCCTGTGGGCGCACCAGCAGTTGGTCCAGGGATAGCTAGCGAGGAACACCATGTCTGACCTCTACAGTAAGTTCACCAAGCGGGCCAAGCAGGTGCTGCAGCTCGCCCATGAAGAGGCGCGCTCCTTCAACCACCCATATATCGGCACCGAGCACATCCTCCTCGGCCTCATCCGCGAGAGCGAGGGGATCGCGGCGCGCGTTCTCGATGATCTGGGGGTCAAGCTGGCGCAGGCTCGCTCCGCGGTCGAGTTTATCGTCGGCATGGGCGAGGGCTCCCCTTCCACCGACCAGGAGCTCACCGCTCGTGCTCAGAAGGTGATCAAGTTCGCGATCGAGGAGGCCAACCGCCTCAACCATCACTATATCGGCACTGAACACCTGCTCCTCGGCCTCGTCCGCAATGGCGAGGGCGTGGCGACCGGCGTGCTCGACATCATGGGCGTCAGCCTCGAGCAGGTGCGCAACCAGGTGATGCGCGTGCTGCGCCACGGCACCGCCGGCACAGCCGAGCAGCGCGCCGGCGCCGGCCCGGCCACGGCTCAGCGCCAGTCCAAGACGCCTTACCTCGACGCTCTCGGCACCGATCTGACCGAGATGGCCGAGGCTGGCCGTCTCGACCCGATCATCGGGCGCCAGCACGAGATCGAGCGCGTTATCCAGATTCTCTCCCGCCGCACCAAGAACAACCCGGCCCTGATCGGCGAGCCCGGCGTCGGCAAGACGGCGATCGTCGAGGGCCTGGCCCAGCGGATCATCCAGGGCGATGTGCCCGACAGCATCAAGGGCAAGCGGGTCGTCACCCTCGATATGGGCGCCCTGGTGGCCGGTACCAAGTACCGCGGCCAGTTCGAGGAGCGCCTCAAGCGGGTGATCGATGAGATCAAGGAGACCCGCTGCATCCTCTTCATCGATGAGTTCCACACGATCATCGGAGCCGGCGGGGCTGAGGGCACTCTTGATGCCGCCAACATCCTCAAGCCCGCCCTCTCCCGCGGCGAGCTCCAGACGATCGGCGCCACCACGCTCGATGAGTATCGCAAGTATATCGAGCGCGACGCCGCCCTCGAGCGCCGCTTCCAGCCGGTGATGGTGGACGAGCCCACCCTCGAGGATACGGTGCAGATCCTGCGCGGCATCAAGAGCCGCTACGAGGATTTCCACCAGCTGCAGATCTCGGACGACGCGATCAAGGCCGCCGCGGCTCTCTCCGCCCGCTACGTGCCCGACCGCTTCCTGCCCGATAAGGCGATCGACCTGATCGACGAGGCGGCCAGCCGCGTCCGCATGTACCGATCCGCCACCCCGCCTCAGCTCCGCGACGCCCTCCGCGGCCTTGAGGCGCTGCGCAAGGAGCGCGAGGCTGCGCTCGAGGATAAGCAGTACGAGCTCGCTGCCGACCTGCGGGACCGCGAGGAGCGCATGCAGGGCCGCATCGAGAGTATCGAGCGAGAGATGGGCAGCGAAGGCCAGGAGCGGGCCATCGAGCGCCCCTACGTCACCGAGGAGGATATCGCCGAGGTGGTCGGCATGTGGACGGGCATCCCCGTCACCCGGCTCAAGGGCGACGAGACGATGCGCCTCATGCAGATGGAGGGCTTCCTGCATAACCGCGTGATCGGCCAGCAGGAGGCGATCGTCACCATCTCCAAGGCGGTGCGCCGCGCCCGCGCCGGCCTGAAGGATCCCAAGCGGCCGATCGGCAGCTTCATCTTCCTCGGGCCCACCGGCGTCGGCAAGACCGAGCTCGCCAAGACGCTTGCCGAGTTCATGTTCGGCTCCGAGGAGTCGCTGATCAAGATCGACATGTCGGAGTTCCAGGAGCGCCACACCACCTCGCGCCTCGTCGGCTCGCCTCCCGGCTATGTCGGCTACGGCGAGGGCGGCCAGCTCACCGACGCGGTGCGCCGCAAGCCCTACTGCGTGGTGCTCTTCGATGAGATCGAGAAGGCCCACCCCGACGCCTTCAACCTGCTGCTGCAGGTGCTCGAGGACGGCAACCTCACCGACGGTAAGGGTCGCAAGGTCGATTTCCGCAACACGATCATCATCATGACCTCGAACGTCGGCACGGAGCACATCCGCCGCGCCAGCCGGATCGGCTTCGGCGGCAACGCCGACGAGATCGACCAGAGCGATATGCGCCGTAAGGTGGACGATGCGCTGAAGAGCCTCTTCCGGCCCGAGTTCCTCAACCGCATCGACGCCACGATCATCTTCCATCCGCTCACCACGGAGGAGATCCAGGCGATCACCACGCTGATGCTCAAGCGGGTGCAGAAGCAGCTCGACGAGCACCAGATGACGCTGGATGTGCGCCCGGAGGCGCTGGATCTGCTGGCCCGCCGCGGCTACGACCCGGCCTTCGGCGCTCGCCCGCTGCGCCGGATCATCACCAACCTGATCGAGGACCCGCTGGCCGAGGGTCTGCTGGACGGCAGATTCCAGGAGGGCGACACGATCGTGGTCGATGCGGTGGACGACGAGCTGTCGCTGCGCTCGCTGCGGCAGATCGAGGGCGGCGACGCCGCCCCCGAGGCCGAGGAGAGCCCCGCCCTCGTCGAGTAAATTCGTTTCAGCAGGGGCGCACGCGCCCCGCTTCCCGGAGCGAGAGGGGCCCTCAGCGGCCCCTCTGCCATATCTTGGAGCAATAGGCTGTACCA
The DNA here is from genome assembly GCA_034429295.1 of Chloroflexaceae bacterium. Lineage (GTDB taxonomy): Bacteria > Chloroflexota > Chloroflexia > Chloroflexales > Chloroflexaceae > OHK40. The sequence goes on along the minus strand of DAOUGF010000314.1, from coordinate 943 downwards.
GGTGCACGCCTGTTGCTCGATGGGAGGGCGCTTGGATCGCGAAAAACGCGGGGCGCCAGACGACGCGAAGCGTCTGCGCGCAAGTGTGAAAGGCGCAAGGTCGGGGCACGGTCCCGAGGTGGAGGGGTGGGGCGGCAGCCTGATCGACCCGGCGGCCCCGCCGGAGTTCCTGGCTATCGGCCACCTCACCACCGACCTGCTGCCCGACGGGGCCGCGGCGCCCGGCGGCACCGTCTACTACGCCTCGCTTACCGCCGCCCGCCTCGGCTACCGCGCCGCCATGCTCACCGCCGCCACATCCTGGGAGGCCGTGCCCGCGGGCGTCGCCGTGGCGAGCGCGCCAACCAGGGCCACCTCGACCTTCGCCCACAGCTATCAGCATGGCCGGCGCGAGCAGCTGGTGCGGACCGTCGCCGCGCCGATCACGCCCGCTCATCTGCCCGAGGGTTGGCGGGCCGCGCCCATCATCCATATCGGCCCGGTGATCGATGAGTGCGACCCGGACCTGGCCTTCGCCTTCCCCGGCGCCCTGATCGGCGTTACGCCTCAGGGCTGGATGCGTCGCCTCGGCGGGCCGCCTCCGGCGCCCATGGAGCCGAAACGCTGGGAGCCGCCGGCCGAACTGCTGCGCCGCATCAACCTGCTCGTCCTCAGCATTGAGGATGTCGCCGGTGACGAGGCCCTCGTCGCCGATTACGCCAGCGTCTGCTCCCTGGTGGCGCTCACTCGCGGCGCCGATGGGCTCACCCTCTTCATCAGCGGCGCGCCCCGGCAGATCCCTGCCTTCCCCGTGGAGAGCGTGGATACAAACGGCGCCGGTGATGTCTTCGCGGCTGCCATGCTCATCCATCTCTTCGAGACCGGCGACCCGCTGCAGGCCGCCCGCTTCGCCGCCATCGCCGCCGCCCTCGCCGTGGAGGGGCGCGGCGGCTCCCACATCCCC
>DAOUGF010000313.1:0-4990 GCA_034429295.1 Chloroflexaceae bacterium | reverse complement strand
GGGCAGGCACGTGGGCCTGCCCCTACGACCCCCTGCACCCCCGCCGGAGTGGGCGCTGCCCCCTCCGGACCACCCCCAAGCAGGAAGGCCGTACCGTGCCACCACCTGGCGGCGTAGCCGACTCATTGTCGGGCAGAGCCATCCGCCTCGGCCAGCGGCAGATCTCAGCTCGGGGTGGTGTGCGAGCATCGGTTGTGCCGCTCGCTTCTTCACATCAGATTCTGAAAGCTTGTCTGCGGCGGAGTGGCGTTGGCACGCCGGATCGTGCAGGGCGCAACCTGCGGGCGAGAGCCACCGCCCTTGGCCAGGGCTCAAGCCCGTCGATGAGTTGGGTCGCCCGCGGGCCGTGGGCACGGCACAGGCTTCCTACTTGGGGTCCAGGGGCGAGGCCCCTGGCGCGGGGGGTGTCGGGGGGCGCGCGTGCGCCCCCTGACATATCAAGCGGGGCGCCAGCCCCACAAGCAGCCGAGGGCGGGCGTCCGCCCCCTGACAAAACAAGCAGGGTGCGGGGCGCCAGCCCCGCCGAGGCATGGGGCGGCGGCCCCGCCGCGGCTTGCGAACGCCAGTCGGAGGTGTTACAATCCGTGCCACCGCACCCATATGACACATACTGGCAAGTACTCGTCACAGGCAGGGGCCGCCCGGCCCGATCGGAGGCGCTTGTGTCCCTTGATACTGAAGTTGTGCAGCTCGACCGCGAGCACCTGATCCACCCACTCTACCACCCCAGTGCCCACCAGGAGCCGATGGTCTGGGTTGAGGGCCGCGGGGCGATCGTTAAAGACATCAACGGCCGCGAGTATATCGACGGGCTGAGCGGCCTCTGGAACGTTAACGTCGGCCACGGCCGCGAGGAGCTGGCCCAGGCCGCCTTCGACCAGATGCGCCGGCTCGCCTACTACTCGGCCTACACCGGCTCCACCAACGAGCCTGCCGTGCGGCTCGCCGAGAAGCTCGCCGAGATCTTTTACCCCTCGATCAACACCTTCTTCTTCACTAGCGGCGGCGCCGAGAGCACCGAGAGCTCGTTCAAGACCGCCCGCTTCTACTGGAAGGCCGTCGGCAAGCCCGACAAGGTCAAGTTCATCTCGCGCATGAAGGCCTACCACGGCGTGACGATGGCCGCCATGGCCGCCACCGGCCTCCCCGCCTACTGGCCGATGTTCGAGCCTCGCATGCCCGGCTTCGTCCATATCGAGTCGCCCTACCCCTACCGTTTCGTGAACAAGACGCCGGAGGTGAGCGACGGCGTGGCCGCGGCCAATCTGCTCGAGGAGGCCATCTTGCGGGAGGGCCCGGAGACGGTCGCCGGCTTTATCGCCGAGCCGGTGCAGGGCGCCGGCGGCGTGATCGTGCCCCAGGAGGATTACTTCGCTCGCATCCGCGAGATCTGCGACAAGTACGAGGTGCTGCTGATCTCCGACGAGGTGATCACCGGCTTTGGCCGCACCGGCCGTTGGTTCGGCCTTGAGCACTACGGCATCGAGCCTGACATCGCCCAGTTCGCCAAGGGCATCACCTCCGGCTACGTGCCCCTCGGCGGCATCGGTGTGAGCGACAAGATCCGCGACGTGATCGAGAGCGTGCCCGGCGAGCGGCGCTGGATGCACGCCTACACCTACTCCGGCCACCCCACCTGCTGCGCCGTCGCCCTCGCCAACATCGCCATCATTGAGCGGGAAGGCCTCGTGCAGCGCGCCGCCGAGGTTGGCGCCCACCTGAACAAGGCGCTCCAGGAGCTCGAGGAGCTGCCTGCGGTCGGCAACGTCCGCGGGCTCGGCATGATGGCCGCCGTTGAGCTCGTGGCCGACAAGGCGACGAAGGAGCCCTTCCCCGCCTCCGCCAACGTGGGCGCCAGGGTGCTGCAGGAGTTGACGAAGCGCGGCCTCTACACCCGTGTCGTCGGCGACACGATCTGCATCGCCCCGCCCCTTATCACTCCGGTGGAGACGATCGACCGCATGGTGCAGATCCTCGGCGAGTCGATCGTGGCCGTAAGTTGATCACAAAGTGTCGTGGTTGGCTGAAAGGAGTAAGGTGATGGCCAGTGTCACGCAAGGGAGCGCATCCACGATCAGCACGCGGAAGATCGTCGTAGCCGGCATCCTTGGCGCCATCGCCATCGTGCTCGGCGTCACTAGGCTTGGCTTTATCCCCGTGCCGAACACCACCGCCAACGCGACGATCATGCACGTCCCTGCGATCATCGGCGCGGTGCTCGAAGGGCCGCTCGTCGGCATGATCGCCGGCGGGATCTTCGGCATCTTCAGCTTCCTCCAGGCTGAGACGCCGCTCTTCCAGAACCCGATCATCGCGATCGTGCCCCGCCTCCTGATCGGTCCGGTGGCCTGGCTGGCCTACCGCGCCGTCGTCGGCGTCAACAAAGACCTGGCCTCCGTCGTGGCCGGCGTGGCAGGCACGCTCACCAACTCGATTGGGGTGCTCGGCTTGGCCATCCTGATCAGCGCCGAGTTCCGGGCCGCCCTCGTGCCCCAGCTGCCGCTGATCGCCCTGAATAACGTGCTGCCAGAGGCTATCCTGGCCGCCATTCTCACCCCGCTGGTGGCCCGCGGCGTCTCGCTCGTGCGCTCCGGCCGCACCTCCGCCACCGATACCACCCCGCGGGATAAGTCCTCCTTCTAGTCTTCACACACCACGCCTGGTATGGAAGGCCGAAGCAGTGGTTGCGCCACTGCTTCGGCCCAACGGGCCAGCGCCAGTTTTCATGCTCGACGTTCGCGATCTCTCCTTCGCCTATAACGCGGGCCGGCCCGACGCGATCACGGCGCTGCGCGAGGTGACGCTGCAAGTGGCGCCTGGTGAGCTCGTCGCCATCATCGGGCATAACGGCAGCGGCAAGAGCACCCTCGCCAAAGTGCTCGCCGCCATCCTCCCCCCCACCTCCGGCAGCTTCAGCGTGGACGGCGTGGAGGGCACCGACGAGAACGTTTGGGAGATCCGCCGCCGCGTCGGCATGGTCTTCCAGCGCCCCGACGATCAGCTCGTGGCCAACACGGTGATCGACGACGTCTCGTTCGGCCCCGAGAACCTCGGCCTCCCTCGCGACGAGATCGAGGCGCGGGTGCGCGAGAGCCTCGCCGCCCTCGGCCTTGCCGACCGCATCCACGCCCAGATCAGCGAGCTCTCCGGCGGCGAGAAGCAGCGCGTGGCGATCGCCGGCGTGCTCGCCATGCGCCCCAGCTACATCATCCTCGACGAGCCCACCACCATGATCGCCCCGGCCATGGCCCGCCAGGTCCTGCGCCTCGCCCAGGAACTGCGGGAGCGCTCGGGCGTGGCCGTGCTCCATATCACCCACTTTATGCACGAGGTGGTGCAGTTCGACCGGGTGATCGTGATGCACGAGGGTCGCCTGGTGATGGACGGGCCGCCCCGCGAGGTGTTCGCCCGCGCCGACGAGCTCCGCAGCCTCGGCCTCGCCGTCCCCCAGGTGACCGAGGTGGCCCGCCGGCTCCGCGCCCGCGGCGCGGATCTGCCCCCCGCGGTGCTGACGGCGGAGGAGCTCGCTGATGCGCTCGCGCCGCTCGCGGGACGATCGGCCACCAATCACCGGCCACCAGCCACCGACCACCAGCCGCCGCTTGATACCACTGGCGCCGGCGAGCCAAGCGAGGAGGAGTGGTCGTCGGTCGCCCGTCGTCAGCCGTCGAACGATCAGCCGTTCCTCGAGGCCAACGACCTGCGCTTCACCTATATGGCCGGCACGCCCCTGGCCGAAGAGGCGCTGCGCGGGGTGACTTGCGCGATCGCCGCCGGCGAGACTGTGGCGCTGCTCGGTGGCGCACAGGCCGGGAAAAGCACGCTGATCGAGTTCTTCGCCGGCCTGCGCCGGCCCCAGCCGGGCCAGTTGCGCTACGAGGGCCGCGACGTGGGCGAACGCGACTTCCCGCTGGAGCGGCTGCGGGCTGAGGTGGGGATCGTCTTTCAGCAGCCGGAGACCCAACTCTTCGAGGAGATCGTCGGCAAGGATGTCTCGTTCGCCCCGCGGCGCAAGGGGCTGCCGCCGGCCGAGTCGCGGGCGATCGTCGAGCGGGTGCTCAACGCCGTCGGCCTCGACTACGAGAGCTTCCGCCTGCGCTACATCTACGCGCTCAGCGGCGGCCAGAAGCGCCGCGTGGCCCTGGCCGGCGTGCTCGCCGCCGGGCCTCGCGCGCTCATCCTCGACGAGCCTGTGGCTGGGCTCGACCCGCGGGGCCGCGCCGAGTTGGCCGCGCTGATCGCCGACCTAACGCAGCGCGAGGGCCTGACGACCATCCTCGTCGGCAATTCGATCGACGAGCTGGCCGAGCTGGCTGACCGTGCGATCGTGCTCCACGAGGGCCGCGTGGTCATGGCCGGCACGGTGCGGGAGTTGCTCCGCCGCGCCGACGAGCTGCGGGCGATGGGCCTGGAGCTCACCGAGGCCGCCGAGGCCGCCCTGGTGCTGCGCCGGGTCTTCCCCACCATGCCGACCGACCTGCTCCACGCCGATGAGCTCGAGGCAGCGCTGGCCGAGCGCCTGGGCCTGAGCGAGCCGTTGCCGGCCGAGGGAGGCGCCCATGGCGATTGAATTCTCCCGCAACATCACCTTCGGCCAGTACCTGGAGCTAGGCTCCCCGATCCACCGGCTCGACCCGCGGATAAAGATCGTCGCCACCGGCCTGCTGCTCTTCGCGATCATCAGCGCGCGCACCTTCGCCGGCCTCGGCGTGGCCTTCATCGCCGCCCTGCTGCTGCAGATCCTCTCGCGAGTGCCCTTGGGGTACACGCTGCGGGGCATGCGCCTGCTGCTGATCACCGTGCTGATCTTCGCCTTCTTCCAGATTCTCTTCTTCCCCAACCCCACCATGGGCGTGATCTGGCAGTGGGGCATCCTCTCGCTCTCGCTCTCAGGCGTCATCCTGGCGCTGCAGACCTTCCTGCGGGTGATCCTGCTCTACCACCTGATCTCGACGATGCTCTTCACCACCCCGCTGATGGATCTGGCGGA
>DAOUGF010000312.1:0-2100 GCA_034429295.1 Chloroflexaceae bacterium | reverse complement strand
CCCAGCCCGTCCAGCCGCGGGTTGGCCTGGCGCAGCGCCTCGGGCGCCCGCCGATCCTCGAAGCAGAGCTGGTCGGGGCAGAGCACCACATAGCCTCGTCGGCAGAGATCAAGCCCGTAGTGGTAGGTCGCATCGGCGCTCAGGCCGGCCGGCTCCGACTTGCCGAGCTCGTAGATGCCCCCGTGCTGGTGGATGGCGAGGATGGCCGGCCATCCGCCCGGCGGGGGCTCGCCCTTCGGCCTGAGCAGCCACGCGGAGACGCGCAGAGGCTCCGCCTCGCCAGGCTCCACGGCGTAGGTAACCAGGGCGCGGGTATGGTCGCCGAGATCCTCGGGCGCGCCGAGCTCCAACTCCAGCGGCGCCCGCTCCGGGAAGGGGCCGAGGCGGCTCAGGATAGCCGCCCGCAAGGTCGTCTCGCTCATGCTCCTCCTGATAGCTCTGCCGGCAGTCTATGCCAATACAGCGTTGCATTAGGAACAGAAGAGGCCGCCCGATTCCGCCCTAAGGCACAGGCGGGCTTTTTGGCCGTGGCGCCTGGCACTCTGGCTTTGTGAGGCGCTCGCTGTACGGACTACTGACTACGGACTACGCTGTACGGGCACTAGTGTACCACTTGCGCCCTCTTGACGCGGCTGCATGTCCATGCTAATATTTGAATATGCATTCAGGAAACAGTGAATCCAATCAGGAAACAAAACGCTCGTTCATCGAGGAAGCGCGCCGGGCGCAGATCGTGGCCGCCACGATCGAGACCCTGGCCGAGGTCGGCTATGGGAAGGCCAGCATGGCGCAGATCGCGAAGCGGGCTCAGATCAGCCCGAGCCTGATCGCCTACCACTTCCGCGACAAAGACGAGCTGATTTTCCAGACCCTCTTCGACATCGCCAGGGCGTGGGAGGGCTACGTGGAGGCTCAGGTGGCTGCGGCGGCCACGCCAGGCGAGCAGCTGCGCAACTACATCGTCGCCAACCTGGCCTATATGGGCACACGCCCGACGCAGTACGCGGCGCTGATCGAGATCATGTTCAACGCCCGCACGGAGGACGGGCAGCTGCTCTACCGCATCGACGAGGAGGACACGGCGCTCACCCTGCTGAAGAAGGTGCTCACCCGCGGGCAGGAGGCCGGCGAGTTTCGCCAGTTCGACGTACACCACATGGCTCTGGCCATCCGCGGCGCGATCAACGAGTTCTTCGGCGAGATGCATAAGCCCGGCGCCGATCTGGAGGCCTACACCGCCGCGGTGGTCGACCTGTTCACCCGCGCCACCGCACGGGAGTAACGAGATGATACACCTGAAAACTGGCACGTTGCCTCGAGGCAATGAGACTGTGGTGGCCGTGCCGCTGGCCGAGCGCCTGCTCGTCTGGCTCGCGCTGCCGCTGCTGGGCGCGGGGGCCGGCTGGCTCCTCAGCGCCATCGCCGACTGGGTGGCCGGGCTGCCGTGGGCGCCATTCCAGGGGCCCTTCAAGCTGCTGGCCTCCCTGCCCGAGCCCTACGCCACCGTCGGAGTGCTGCTGCTGGGCGCGGCTGCCGGCCTGGCGCTCGCCCTCGCCGCGGCTGACGAGTACGTGACCGTCGCTGTCGCCGACGATCAGATCACGATCAGGCGGGGCAATACCGCGCAGACGTTCCCACGCAGCGCGATCGGCGGGCTGTTCGTCGAAGGGAAGGCGCTCGTGCTGCTCTCCACCGCGGGCGTCGAGCTCGCCAGGGAGACAGCCGAGTTCAACGTGGCCCGCCTCAGGGAGGCGCTGCAGACCCACGGCTACCCGCCGCTGGGCGAGGGTGACCCCTACAAGGAGCGTTATCAGCGCTGGCTGGAGGATGAGCCGGAGCTTGGGCCACGGGCCAACGCGCTGCTCAGGGCCCGCGCCCGCGCTCTGGAGAAGAACGACAAGGAGGATGCGGCGCTGCTGCGGGCCGAGCTGGCGAAGCTGGGTGTGGTGGTGAAGGATGTGAAGCAGCGCCAGTACTGGCGCAGGGTCTGAGCGGGGTGCTGCCGTCCCCGCGCCCCAGGTGTAGGTGCTTCCCTCGCGCCTCTTGCGGGGCGCAAGCGCTTCGCGCCACTGCGTCCGCCGCCCCCGCACCCCCGGCCCC
>DAOUGF010000311.1:0-1655 GCA_034429295.1 Chloroflexaceae bacterium | reverse complement strand
AGCGTCACGGCCGCCAGCGCACAGCTGACGGAGTTTGCCCTCGTCGGCGCGAGCGCCGGCCCGGCGGGCGAGTTCAGGCTCCACCTTCCGCTGCTGCGGCGCTAGTGCCTGTATACACCATAGCCTGTAGTCGGTAGTCCGTACGCTCCCTCAATAGCAGCGGCCAGAGCATCGGGCACCCATGCTCTGGCCGGACATCCCTACAGCCTTACATCCCAACAATGGAGGATCTCATGTTCGCACGTTTCAGCCGCCTCGCTCTGATGCTCGCTCTCGCCATCGCGCTCGCCGCCTGCGGCGGGGCCCGCCAATCCGAGCCCGTAGATGAGGAGCCCGCTGCCGCCGCTGTCGTGGAGGAGCCCGCCGAGGAGCCCGCCGAGCCTACCGAAGCGCCTGTCGAGCCCACCGAGGCACCTGTCGAGGAGCCCGCCGCCCTGGAGGAGACCCCGGCAAAGGAGGTCTACGCCGTGGGCGATACGACCCGCCTGGAGGATTTTCTCGTCTCGGTGACCAGCACGCGCACGGCCGACGAGATCGACGGGACTCAGGCGCTCGAGGGCTGGCAGTTCGTGCTTGTCGATCTGACCCTGGCCAACACGGGCGCTGCGGAGCACGATGTGGCGATGCTGGTGCAGATGCTGATGGAGGACGGCGCCGGCCAGGCCTACTCCTTCGATATCGGCGTGAGCGCGAGCAGCGTGATGCAGCTCAACGGCACCTTCGATCCGGGCGAGCAGGCGAGCGGCACGATCGGATTCCAAGTGCCGACCGACGCGAACGACGTGCGCTTCATCTTCCGCACGATCGTGCCGGGCGCGCTGGAAGAGGCCGGCCGGGTCGCCTTCGCCGTCGAGCTGTAACCCCGCCCTTGATCGCTATCTCTACCACAGCAAAGAACCGTCTATGGACAGCTCTCCCAGGCCGGCGCCTCGCGCGCGCCGGCCCCACTCCCTCGCGCCCGCCCTGCTCCTGTTCGCCTGCCTGGCGGTGCTCGCCACACTCCTGCCGGCCAGGGGCGCCGGGGCGGTCTCCGTTGCCCAACCGGCCCAGCAGCAGACGAAGCTCTACCTGCCGCTGCTCAGAGCCGCTGGCGCGGCAGCCGCGGGCCGTCGAGCGAGGCGCTGATCGCCGAGGCTGTGGCGGCCGGCGAGCTCAGCGCCGACACCGGCGCCCTCTACACGATCTACGCCGCCTTCGCCGACCCGCGCCTGCCTGCCGCCTACCGCGGCGACGACAGCAACGTGGAGATGAGCGGGGCCGTGCGCCGCGTCCTCGACGCCCTGCCCCGGCTCGAGCCCGCCACCAGAGCCCAGATCGCGCCGTTCCTGCTGCCGCCCTCAGCGCCCGAGAGCTGGCACGAGCAGCGCGAGGCGGGCGCGGCGGGCGCCACTCTGGCCGCCACCAAGGTCGCCTGGCGCACGATCGGCGAGCCGGGCGAGCCCTTCAAGGTCTGGTACCAGCCCCGCTACGGCGCCGCCGACGCCCAGCTGGCCCAGTATGTCTACGACACGATGCGGGCCGAGGTCTAGCCCAAGCTGACAGCGCTCATGGGCGAGCCACTCAGCGACATCACCCAGGCGGCGGACGGCGGCGACGGCGCCTTCGACATCTACCTCGTCAGTAACAGCACCAAGACCGTAGGCTACACCGGCTGC
>DAOUGF010000310.1:0-6982 GCA_034429295.1 Chloroflexaceae bacterium | reverse complement strand
CTCGCCATCGATCGGGAAGGCGTGAACGACCAGGTTGAGCTCTTCGATCGCAGCGGCGACCCTGGCGAAGGCCGCCAGTTCCGGACGGCCTTCGGCGAGTGTCGCCACGGGCGCTACCTGCTCATCCATGAAGCGGCGGCAGGCGGCCTCGTCGCTGAAGACGCGGGCGACGATCAGGGCCTCGCTTCGGGCGCCGCTCGTCCGGTCCTTCAGCTCCAACTCGTAGCGCAGGCCGCACACGTCGCCGCCGAGGTAGATCGCCTGGCCGGGGTTGCAGCGCTCGATCGTCGTGGGGCTCTCAGGATCGAAGAGCAGCGCCTGGAGCCGGGGGCGCATGCGCTCCTCGTCGAGAGCCTCGGCCAGCCCCGGCAGCTCCCGCCGCAGCACCCGGCTGCTGAGCGGGTCGGTCTGGTCGCGGGTGAGGCCGGCCGCCGTTGCGGTCCCCATCTCAGTCGCCATCGGCTCCTCCGCTCTCGTAGTCAAGCTGGGGCAGGGCGTCGAGTGTCTCCTGCAGCACGGCGATGGCGTTCTCGATCCGTGCTGGCTTGATCTGCTGCCAGCTGTGGAGCGCCATGCGCAGCAGGCTCACCACCTGGTAGACCATCACCCTGATCCGTAGGCGCTCGGCGTCCTCGATCCGGGGACCCATCGCGGCGATATAGGCGTTGATGAACTGCTCGCCGAGCTGCTCGCCGAGAGTCTTGCTTTCGGCCGATGCAGCCTTGCCGGCTTTATGGGCGGCCACCCGCAGGTAGGCCAGGAACTGGCCGAGGTCGAGGGCGGGCTCAGCCTGGCAGATCGTGTCGAAGTCCACCAAACCACTCTGCGTCCCGTCGAAGATCAGCTGGGCGTGGGTGAAGTCGCCGTGGCTGAGGGTGGGCCGCAGCGGGTCCGACTCCTCGGCGTAGGTCTCGATCCGCTCCAGCCAGCCGCGGAAGCGGGCGCCGAGCTCTGGCGCGACGTGCTCGACCACAGCGATCTTCTCGCGCAGGGCGGCCCGCTCATCGTCGAAGCTGCGCCGCCGGCCGAGCTTGCTGGGGCTTGAGTGGAGCGCGGCGGCGATCTGGGCGCTGGTTGTGAGGGCGGCCTCGAGCGTCAGCCCGTCCGCCGAGTCGGCGGCGCCGCTCAGCCGCGCCTTGAGCAGCTGAGGGATGCGGGGCGCGCCGGGGACGGCGGAAAGCAGCGAGAGCTGCAGGTCGGGGCGGAAGCCGAGCGACTGGGGCAGGGCGAACTTCACCGGGGCGCCGGGGAGCACCCGCTCCCGCAGTTCCGCGATGGTCGGGGCGATCGCGGCGCCCTGGTTGCCGGTGGAGACCTTGCCGTAGATCGTGCGGCGGCGCTTGCTGCCGTCGTCGGCGACCTCATCGAGCTCGTAGCGGAGCACGCAGCGCTCGCGGCGGGCGTAGTTCACCGGCGTCACTGTGAGCTTCTCGATCCTGCCGGGCTCGATCCCGGCCTCGGGCAGCAGCTCGGCGAAGAGCGCCCGCATGCGCTCGCGGTCGGTGGCGCCGACGAGGGTGGGCAGTTCGCCGTCGATCGGGAAGGCGCAGACGACCATCGCCAGCGGCTCGATCAGCGTCAGCGGGCTGGTGAAGGGCGCGATCTCCTCGCGCCCGCGCATCAGCGCGGCCAGCGGCGCGAGCTTATCCCGCAGGTAGACGGCCCCGGCGAGGATGTCGCCGAAGACGCGACCCACCACCACCTCCTCCCGCTCGGCGCCCGTGGCGGCGTGCCTGAGCTTCAGCTGGTAGCGCAGGGTGCATGTGTCGCCCTGGTAGAGCGCCTTGCCCGGCTTGCAGCTCTCGACGGTGTACTGGGGGTTGTTCTTGCCGAACATGGCGGCCTGCAGGTAGCCCCGCATCGTCTCGCCGTCGAGGGCCGCCGCCAACCCTGGCAGCTCGCTCTGGATCACCAGGCTCTGCAGCAGGTCGAGCTGGGCCTTGGCGGAGGCGCCGTTCGCCTCGGGTTGGGGCGCGAGCTGGCGCTCGACGGCGAGCGACAGCGGCTTCGCCTGATCCTGCGGCTCGGCGGTGAGAGCGGGCAGCAGCACCGTGCCGTACTTCGATGGCGCTGGCGGCTGCGGTGCAGCGGGGGCAGCGGGCCGGGGCGCGGCTGTTGCGGTGGGCTGCGCGGGAGCAGGTTGGGCCGCTGTGGGCTGCGCGGGAGCGGGTTGGGCCGCTGCGGGCGGGGGCGGCGGCTGCAGCGCCTGGAGCATGATCGTCTGGAAGGCCTGAGGGCTGGCGGGGGCCGGCAGGGCCTTGCCGATCATGGTGTGGAACTGCTTGGACGCGACGACCGGCTCCTCTTCCTCCTCGTCGTCGCTAAGGGGCGAGACGAGGACGGGCGGCTCGGGCGCGCGCTTCTCGCTCTCCTCCTCGACCGCCACGCCGAACTGCTTGTGGTAGAGATCGGCGTAGAGGCCGCCCTTCTTCAGCAGCTCCTTGTGAGTGCCGACCTCGGCCACCTGGCCGGCCTCGATGACGACAATCTTATCGGCCTGGCGGATCAGGTTCAGGTCGTGGGAGATAATGATCGTCGCCTTGCCGCGCATCAGTTCGCGCAGCGCCAAGCGCACCAGGTCGGTCGACTCGGCGTCGAGGCCGGTGGTGGGCTCGTCGAGGATGAGGATGGGCGTATTGCGGATGAAGGCGCGGGCGATCGAGATGCGCTGGCGCTGGCCGCCAGAGAGGTTGGCGGCCCGCTCGCTCAGCTCGGTGTCGTAGCCCTTGGGCAACTTCTCGATGAAGTCATGAGCGTTGGCCTGCATGGCGGCGGCGATGATCTCCTCGCGGGTGGCATCGGGGCGGCCGTAGGCGATATTGTCGGCCACCGTGCCGGTGAAGAGGATCGCCTCCTGGAGCACCACGCTCATCTGCGAGCGGAGCGAGTCCACCGTGTAGGCCCGGGTATCAACGCCGTCGATCGTGATCGTGCCGGCGTGGGGATCGTAGAGCCGGGGCAGCAGTTGCACCACCGTGCTCTTGCCGGCGCCTGAGGGGCCGACGAGGGCCACGACCTCGCCCGGCTCGATCGTGAAGGAGATGTCGCGCAGCGCCAGCTTGGGCTGGGGCGTCTCGCCCTCCTTCAGATCCTCGGGCTCGGGCATATAGGCGAAGCTCACATTGTTGAAGGCCACGTGGCCGGCGAAGCGCGGGGCGACCTTGGCGTCGGGGGCGTCGGTCACGGCCGGCTTGCGGTCCAACAGCTCGCCGATGCGCTCGATCGAGGCGTAGATCTTGCCGAAGGTATTCCACTCCTTGATGATCTTCTTCGTCGGCTTGAACATGTCGGCGATGTACTTCGTGAAGGCGGTGAGCAAGCCGATCGAGAAGCCGGCCGAGAGCACGGTGAAGCCGTTGGCGAAGATCCCGGGGCCGAAGAGCAGGAAGACGGCGAGCCAGATCACCATGGCCACCGCCACCGACTCGAGGGTGCTGACGGTGCCGCTGAAGAGCGCCTGCAGCCGGGCGGCCTCGAGCGAGCTATCCATCGCCTTGCGGCTCTGCTCGGCGAAGCGGCGGGCCTCGCCGCCGCCGCTGCCGTATGCCTGGATCACCCGGATGGAGGTGAGCATCTCCTGGGCGGCCGATGCGAGCTCGCCCTCGCGGGCGCGTTGCTTCTTGGCGGCCGCCTTGATCCGCTGGGAGAAGTAGTTGGAGATCATCGCCATGAGCGGGATGATCAGCGCCGCCACCACCGCCACCTCCCAAGCGCCGGTGATCATGATAAAGAGGATGAAGGCGATCAACAGGAAGCTGCCGACGATGTCAGAGAGCGACTTGATCACGAACTCCTCGATCGCGGAGACGTCGCTCGTCACGCGGCTGAGCAGGTCGCCGGTGCGCTGCTTGCTGTAGAAGGCCAGCGAGAGCTTCTGCAGGTGCTCATAGAGCCGCACCCGCATGTTGTAGCCGAGCAGCCGGCCGCCGTTGGCCAGGTAGATCTCGGCCATGGAATCGGTGAAGCTGTTGAGCAGCGTGAGCAGTACGATGCCCACCGTCACCAGGATCACCGTGTCTACATCGGGGTTGATCAGCGTGGGGAGGCCGAAGGCCTGCAGCGGGCTGAGGGCGAGGATGCCGGTCGGGTTGACCCGCCTGGTGATATAGTCGATCAGGTAGGCCATCACCAGGGGGACGCTGGCGGCCGTGGCGGCCTCGGCGATCAGCATGATCAGCGCGAGGATGAACTGCTTGCGCTGACCGGCCAGGAACTGGCCCATCAGGCGGAAGGCGCGGCGCAGCTCGCTCTCTTTGCGCTTGGGCCTGGCGGCCGCGACGACCGGCGGTGCCTGGGCTGCCTCGATCTTGCTCATAGCTCGGTCACCTTCTCGGAAGAATTGATCGCCTGCTCGAACAGCCCGGCCAGTCGCCCGGCCGCGGCCCGCAGGTCGAAATGCTCAACAACAGTGCGTCGTGCGGCGGCGCCGAAGCGCAGGCGCTCCTCCCGGTCGTCCAGCAGGCGACCGAGGGCCGCCGCGATCGTCTCGACGTCGCGCGCGGCGCAGAGCAGTCCATTCTCGCCATGGCGCACTAGCTCAGGAATGCCGGAGACGGCGGTGCTCACCACAGGCAGGCCGCAGGCCATGGCCTCTGCGAGCACATTCGGCACGCCGTCGCGGTCGCCGTCGTCGGTCACGAACGGCGTGAGGGCGAAGATATCGGCCGCTTGCAGCAGCGGCACCAACTCCCGCTGCGGTCGCTCGCCCGGCAGCTCGAAGCAATCGGCAATGCCGAGGGACTCGGCCAAGGCGGTGAGCTCGCCGCGCAGCGGTCCGTCGCCGTAGATCGTCAGGCGCAGCCGCCGGTCGGAGGCACGCAGCAGCGCCGCGGCCCGCAGCAGGTCGGGGAAGCCCTTCTTCTCCACCAGGCGGCCCACCGAGAGAATCTGCGGCGCCTCGTCGGGCGCGGGCTCGCGGCGCGGGGCGGGCTGGAAACCGTCGAGGTTGACGCCGTGGTGGATGAGGTGGACCTTGTGGCGCAACTCGGGCGGCAGCACCTCGTCGAGATAGTCGCAGTTGGCGCCGCAGCAGGTGACGATGGCGGTGGCCGCGGCCACCCGCTCCACCAGGATGTGGCGCGGGATCTGAAAGAGGTCGCGGGCGTGGGCGGTGAAGCTGAAGGAGATGCCCGTGAGCTGCTGGGCCAGCAAGGCCACGAGGGTCGGGTCGTGGGCGAAGTGGGCGTGGAGATGGCCGACATCGCCGGTGCGGTGAAGCTGCTCCACAAGAAGCACCGCCTGGTCGAAGCAGGCGAAGCGGGAAGCGGCGGTGTAGCCCTCGTCGAGGTCGGCGCGGCGCTGCACATAGTCGCGGGCGGCGGCGTAGCGCTCTGGGGCGTGGCGGGCGAGCCAGGCGTGGGCGGCTTGCAGCTCGCCTTCGCCGGCGGTCAGGTAGCGCACAGGCGCCCGCACATCGGCCACCTGCGGCTGCACCACGGGCTCCCGCGGGTCGATCGCGGGGAAGAGCCGCAGCGATACGCCCCGCTCCTCGAGGGCCAGCACCTCGCTGAGGATGAAGGTCTGCGAGAGGCGGGGGAAGCTGCGCAGGATGTAGCCGATCGTCTCCATAGCTTTATCCTGGCTCCCGGTATGGAGCCACGTAGGGTTCTCTGGTGTTCACAGGTAAGGCCGAAACATGGTTTCGGCCTTCCATCGCGAGCCTACGCATCCTTTGGGGGAGGCGGCGCCTCGACGAACTGAGTGGCGAACCTGCCGGCGAGCTTCTTGCCGCCGTCGGCGGGGATGGCCGCGAGGCCCTGATCGATGATCAGCGCTACCTGCCGGTGCTGCTCCTCGCCCTCTGGCCGCGGGCGCAGGCCGCGCAGGGTGCAGAGCTGCTTTGCGATCTTCAGGCAGGTATAGGCGTAGAAGTAGACGAAGCGCTCGTCCGGCTCCCACTTCGTCTCGGCGGCATAGGCGTTGAGGAAGGCTCGCTGCAGCGCCGAGAAGGTGTAAGGCATCTCGCTGGTGCGATAGGCGAGCAGGTGCAGGTTCGCGCAGAAGTGGGCCAGGTCGAAGTTCGGATCGCCCAGGCGCATCTCGTCGAAGTCGATGATCTTCAGCCGATCGCCGACGACGATATGTCCATAATGGAAATCTTTATGGATGGGCGCCTCGGTCTCGAAGATGAGAACGGAGGCGCGATCCCGCAGATAGGCGGCCACCTTTCTGGCGCCGGCCGCCAGTTCGGGGTAGCGCTGGCCAACCAGCGAGGCCCATGCCTGCAGGTTCACCACCTCATTCATGATGTGGAAGCGGCGCGGGAGGGGCAGCCGGCTGCGGTGCAGGATACCGAGCCATGTACCGGAGAGCTCCATCGCGCGGAGCGCCCGGCCGGTGCTGATCACCTCGTTGAGCATCTGGCCCTGAGCGGGCACATAGACGAACATCGCCAGCTCAGGGATGCAGCCGAGGGGGCGCGGCACGCCGACGTGGGGATGGTCGGCGAAGACCGGCCAGAGGTAGCTCATGATCGCATTGAGGCGCTCGGCCTGGTTCAGGTCGCCGAACAGCTTGCCGTAGACATCGATCGCCTCGGGCGCGCCGGTGCCCGTGACCTCGTAGCGGAGCAGGCCGCGGTTGCCCTGCTTGTAGGCCAGCAACTTCGCGTAGCTCACCACGGGCTGCTCGCCGGGGGCGGCGAGCACCTGCAGCAGCGGCTGCAGCAGTTCGGTCATGCGCGTCACGTCGAGGGTGACATCGAGGATGGGCAGCTGGGCGCTGCGGAAGGCGGTGATATGCTTGTGGGCGCTGGTCGAGGTCATCACCTGCACCACTGCCGTCTCCCGCAGCTCCTTACCCTCTTGGCCTTGTTCGTCCGGCATCTCAGCTCCTTCTCGAATCCTCAGGCAGCTCGACAGTGGTACCACTAGCCTAGCAGAGCCTCCGCTGCGGTTGAATGACGCGGTCGGAGCCTCTGTGATCTGTCTGTGATCCGATCGGCGATCTGCTGGGCCCGCTGAGGCTATCGTGCAGGCGCGCC
>DAOUGF010000309.1:0-5664 GCA_034429295.1 Chloroflexaceae bacterium | reverse complement strand
GCCATCGCTGCATGCCCCTCGGCGCCAAGAGCGGGAGCGGCACTACCCGCCCCACGCCAGTTGCCCCACAGCTTCGCTGGCCAAGGGTGTAGTAGCTGTGTTCGCTCCCCGATGACGTCGCGCACGAGGCCATCCCGCGCGATATCTACCCGCCCGCGGCGAGCCGCTCGATATCGTGCGCCACCACGGACAGATCTTCGCCGAGTTGGTGGCCGCCGCGCTCGATGGCGCGAACGGTCGCCCGCGGCAGCTGCTGCGCGTACAGCCCGAGGTGGGCGAACGGCACGATCTCGTCGTCGCGGCAGTGGTAGAGGAACAAGGGCAACCCCTCCGGGAGCCAGGCCGCGAAGCCATCGGGCAGCCGGTACTCGTCCACCTCCCAATCCGGCGCCCCCCAGTAGGGCGTCGCAGTGAGGAACAGCCCAGCAACCGGCTGCGCGGGCTGCACCTCGACCAGGTACTTCAGCAGCACCGAGGCGCCAAGCGAGTGCCCGACCAGGGTGACAGGGCCGTCCAGCGCGGCGAGCTCCTGCGCGATCTGGCTTCGCCACGCCCCGTACGCGGGCGCCGCCTCATCGGGCATCTGCGGGTAGCGCAGACTGTAACCCGCCCCCAACGCGCGGCGCAGGCTCTGCGCCAGCACGGCGTCCGCGGCGTAGGCTCCCTCCCCGGCGCCGTGGACGAACAGGATCTGCCTGGTCATGGAAGGCTCCTTACTACAACACGCGCGAGCAGGCTGCCGACGAGGCCGCTGAGCAGTCCGGCTTCTGCGCCGAGCCCGGGACCGAGCCCGCGCGCGGTGTAGACCGCGGCCCCGATCGCCCCGGTGCCGATAGTGCCGACCACAACGCCCCCCACCGGGCCGGCGACGCTGCGCCCCAGCCCGGCCCCCAACGCAGTGAGGAACGAGAGCTCGCCTGCGTGAAAGAGCTCGCGCATCACTCCGGAGTAGCCGAGCAGCGCGTCCTGCCTGAGCAGTGCGCGGTCAAGGTGATACGTCGCCGCCGTGACGCACAGCGGGCCAACGGTTCCGCCCACCAGCACCGCCCCGAGCGTCTCACGCACCAGGGTCGCGGTCGGCGCTGCTCGACGCGCCCGTCGCGCCACTGTTACGCTGACCAGCCCGGCAAGGAGCGCTCCCAGGAGTGCGCGGCTCAGCGCGATGGAGTGGGGAATATCGGTGGGGTTACGGGCCAGCCACGCGAGGAACGTGGGCTGCTCTGGTGGAAGTGGAGAGGCCATACCGTAGCTGCTCCTGGGTGTTCCCTTGGATGCGCCGGCCCGAGGCGAAACCCACCACTCACGGCCATGTCTGCATGACCTGGCGCAGAATACCAAACTCGCCGATGTGGTACGCGTTATGTTCAGCAACTACCAGGATCTCGCGGAGAATCGTGTAATTAGGGGCGTGGGGGATTGGGGCGGTCAGATCGACCGTTTCATCGGCGACCAACGCCTGCAGCGCCTCGAGGTCGCTTTGGAAGGAGGCGATCGTTGCCGCCCATGTCTCAGCGTCAGCACGAGCATCGCGCGCCGGCCAGTAGCCGTCGGGCCAGGGCGGAGAGACATGGGCGGGATTGCGAATGAACTCCAGGATGTCCCACTGGGTGATGCGCAGATGTTCGAGGATGTGCCACGGCGTGTAGGGAACCTGCGGCGGGTAGCTATTCATATGTTCGGGTGGGAAGTCCGCCACCACCTGCGGGAAGGGTGTGAAGGCCTGGCCTCCGCGAAGCATGGCCAGCAACTGCTGGCGCAGGACAGCATCCGAAGCCATCAGTGATCCTCCTCAGGCGGGGTGATGCCCCGCTATCGAGTTTCTGGAGCTCCCGTTGCGGGATACCTATGGGGCGCTGTTTGGAGTTGTACCGCTTCGAAAGGTTGGCGCACCGGTGCCGCTAAGCCGCGCCTCCAAGCTCTCTGCTTGAGGGCACGAGAGTAGGCGTCAGCGTGTGCCAAGGTGATGAAACAGTTAGTGGATAGAGGGTACGCCACAACTGGCGCGGTGGCATGCGCCGCATGGCCTGTCCGGCACTCGTTCGCAAGGCTGATGCCACCGCCGGCCCCTACAGTTTGAGCTCCATGCGCTGCTGGTCCGGCACATCGCCGCCGTACTTCCACGCACGCTCGGCGATCACCCGAAACCCCAGCCTCTCATACAGTCGCCGCGCGCCGTGATTTGGCGCCGCGACATCGAGCTCGAGCGCTCGCCGCCCCAGCTCCCGCGAGCGCTCGCACTGGCGCTGGAGGAGCCTCGTCCCGATCCCTTGCCCGCGCCGAGAGGGGCTGACCCCAAGCTGCGAGATGTAGTCGGAGCCAGGGGTGGGTGGCGGAAGCACCGTGCCGATCCGCAGGGCTCGCTGCAGCACCCGGAGCCCCGCGCGGAGCCCGTAGCAGCGGAGGATGTTGACCAGATTCCCTCGGCTGACAGCCGCGTCCTCGCTCGAGGAATGGCAGACGTAGATGCCGACGACTTCGTTGTCGACGACAGCTACGGTGGCGCGGTGGTAGCTTGAGAGCCCGCGCCCTGTTGGAAACACGAAGGCCAGGTAGTCTAGCGCGGTGATCGCGCCCTCATGAAAGACGTAGTCGAACTCGTGAGGCCCTGAGGCGTAGATCAGCGGGACGGCTGCGCTACAATCGGCCGGCTGTGCCTGACGAAAGTGGATCTGCATCACTGGCCCTGTGCTGTTTCGGCGCTACCGCCCGCTGATCCTGGCTGGTAGCGCTCTGCTACTCGACGATAAGGGTGCCCTTCATGCCCTCACCACTGGCCTTGTCGTAGTGAGGCGCGCAGTAGAAGGTGTAGACGCCGGGCTCGGTGGGTCGGAAGAGCGCCACGCCAGTCTGGCCGACCGGCATCGGCGCATGGACGCCCAGTTCATCGATGTCGAACTGGTGGTACTCGGGGTCGGTGTTCTCCAGGCGCAGAGCGACCGTCTCGCCGGCGCGGACGCGGATCTCAGCCTGCGAGAACTCAAATGCCTGGCCGGTGAGCACCGGCAGTGTCGCGAGCATCTCTGCGCTCACACCGGCAGCAGGGGCCGGCTGGGGGGAGCGAGCCAGGGCCTCAGCTCCGCCGACGGCGCCCAACAGCAGCGCGATGAGCAGCGGGGCCCAGCGCGGGAGCGGCCGCGCCCCAACTGGCCGGAGGTAGTTCTGCACCGTGGCGCCGATGCCCCCGACGACAGCGATCGTGCCGAAGGCGAGTAGGAGGAGCCCTGAGAGGAAGAGCGGCGACCCGACGCTGGTCAGCAGGACGGGGGCGAGCATGGCCGGCAGCGCGATGCCCGGCAGCAAGGCCAGCGCTGGCGTCCAGCGCCAGCCGGCGGCGATCACCAGGGCGATGACCAGGCAGACGGCGGCGATGCCGCTGAAGCCGGGGTCGAAGCCGAGGGAGAGGATGAGCATCACAGCGATCAACACCAGACCGATGCCGGCCGTCGCGCCGGCGACGATCAGGGCGAGGGCGGAGGGGCGGAAGGCGCGCTGGCGGGCGGCCACCGCAGGGACTGTCGTTTCCAATTGTAGCTTGTCCTTCCTATCACATCCACGTCTGATGACGGCAGCGCCTACTCTAGCAGGCAGCCCGGCCCGCCGACATCGCCGCCCTGCCCTGTCCCTGAGGCGCTTCTGTCCTACGCGCCCTGGGACAGCGCCACTCTCCAGTCCAATCCGGGCCTCGCTCGCCCGCAATAGAGCCGATGATAGCGACAGAGGCAACGATCTGCCCGAGCGGCGGGCAGACAAAGGAGAAGACGATGCGGATCCAGGCCTGTCTGAACGGCGCCCGCAGGCGCGAAGAGCACCCGGCGCTCCCCTGTACGCCCGATGAACTGGCAGCCGCCGCACAAGCAGCCGTCGCCGCAGGCGCGAGCTCGCTGCACATCCACCCCCGCGACCCTGACGGTGCGCAGTCGCTGGAGCCGGAACAGATCGGGGCGGCGCTCGCGGCGGTGCGCGTGGCCTGCCCCGGCGTGCCGGTTGGCGTCAGCACACTGTTCTTGATCTTGCCGGATGCGGAGCGCCGCGCCGCCCTGGTGCGCCAGTGGGCCGTGCGCCCAGACTTCGCCTCGGTGAACCTCGCCGAGCCGGGGACGGCGGAGCTGTGCGCGGCTCTGCGCGAGCTCGGCGTGGGAATCGAGGCAGGGCTCGCCTCCGCCGCTGACGCCGAGCGCTACCTCTCCCTCGGAATCGGCGACCTCTGCGTGCGGCTCCTGCTGGAGCCCGAGGAGCCCACGACGGCGGAAGCCCTGGCGACGGTGGCGGCCATCGAGCGCGTGCTCGACGCCGCGGGAGACCGCACGCCACGCCTACTGCACGGCGAGGAAACTACCGCCTGGCCGCTGCTCGAAGCTGCCCTCGCCCGCGGCTACGCCACCCGCATCGGCCTCGAGGACGTGCTGATCCTGCCCGACGGCACCCTTGCCCCGGACAACACGGCGCTTATGCGCGTCGCCATCAGTCACCTGGGAACTGGTGACATCACGCTGCGCGAGGTGTTCCCAGAGGATCTCCCGATCTTCTACGCCCAGCAGCGCGACCCCGAGGCCGCGCGGCTTGCCGGCTTCCCTTCGCGAGATTGGGAGAGCTTCACGGCTCACTGGGCGCGCATCCTGGCCGATGACTCGCTCATACAGCGGGCCATCCTCGTCGGCGGCTTAGTGGCCGGCAACATCGTCTGCTACCCGCAGGATGGCGAACAGCTGGTCGGCTACTGGCTCGGGCGAGCCTACTGGGGACGCGGCATCGCCACCGCCGCGCTGGCCTTGTTCCTGAACGAACAGCCGGAGCGCCCGCTGACGGCCTATGTCGCGAAGCACAACGCCGCCTCACGGCGGGTGCTGGAGAAGTGTGGGTTTAGGCTTGTGGCTGAGGAGGGCGACGAGTTTGTGCTGCGCCTCCTCGCCACCGGATGACCGGGATCGCACGGCTGGCACTGCGCCGCCACGGAACGGCGCCAACTGCTCAAGCTTCTCGGCAAGGGAGATTCACATGACGCACTCAGCCGACGAAACCAGGCGCATTGTGACGCAGTTCTGGGCGCTGATGCAGACCAACGATTGGGAGGCTGCCGCTGCGCTGTTCAACGAGGACTACGTGCTCGATTGGCCGCAGTCGGGCGAGCGGATCGTTGGGCGGGCGAACTTCGTCGCGGTCAACGCCAACTACCCGGCAGCCGGGCGCTGGCAGTTCACGTTGGAGCGGCTCGTGGTCGAGGGCGAGCTCGCGGTCACCGATGTGGTGGTGACAGACGGCGCCGTGACCGGACGGGCGCTCACCTTCTCGATGGTGCGGGGCGGGCGGATCGTCCGGCAGGTCGAGTATTGGCCCGACCCCTTCGACGCGCCGGCGTGGCGGGCCGCCTGGGTGCAGCGCGACTAGCGGAGCGGTGGGATACTTCCAGCCAGCTAAGCGCCTGGCCGTCGGGCGCGGGAGTGGTCGCAGCAGCCGTGGCGCTTAGCTGGAGCCACCGTGGCCGATGCCGTCAGGGATGATCAGGAAGTGGCAGCTGGCATCGAACGGCTGGCCCAGCCCGAAGAGCACGTCTGCAAACTGCGGCCGCAGGAGAACCCTGCCGGGCCGCTCAGCGCTTTACCCGGTAGTGCAGCACCATGTGGCCGCTTGGGTAGCGCTTGTAGTCGGTCAGCTCCGTGAGCACCT
>DAOUGF010000308.1:0-4114 GCA_034429295.1 Chloroflexaceae bacterium | reverse complement strand
GGATGGAGATGGTGATGCCGGGTGACAACGTGGTGATGGGTGTGGAGCTGATCGTGCCGGTGGCGGTGGAGGAGGGGCTGCGCTTCGCCATCCGCGAGGGCGGCCGCACCGTCGGTGCCGGTGTCGTCACCAAGATCGAGGAGTAGAGCAGTTTTGGATTGGAGATTCTGGGTTTTGGATCGGGGCTGAGGCCCTGATCCAAAACCCAAAATCCAAAATCGTTAAGTAGGAACGATAATGGCTGTGGCCAAAGATACGAAGGAACGGCAGGAGAATAGGATCGTCCGTGCGTTCCGCGAGACGCGGAGCGAGCTGCGGAAGGTCGTCTGGCCGACGCGCGAAGAGACGGTTCGCCTGACGATTGTGGTGATCACCATCTCTCTGATTATTGGCCTGATCCTCTTTTTTGCGGATACCCTGTTCCTGTTCCTCTATACGGCGTTGGTGAACCTCGTCTCCTAGACGAGCTGCTACCCGCGGGAGCCTGGCGTGTCAGACGAAGACACAACGCAAACGGCCGAGAAGACCGACGATCGGCGCTGGTATGTGATCCACACATACTCCGGCTACGAGAACAAGGTCAAGCAGAATCTGGAGCATCGCATCGACTCGATGGAGATGCATGACCAGATTTTCCGCGTGATCGTGCCGACTGAAGAAGAGATCGAGATCAAGAACGGCCAGCGCCGCACGGTAAACAAGAAGATCTACCCTGGCTATGTGCTGGTGCAGATGCGCCTGACCGACGACTCCTGGTACGTGGTGCGCAACACGCCCGGCGTCACCAGCTTCGTCGGCCACGGCAACAAGCCCACCCCGCTGGAGGATGACGAAGTCAAGACGATCCTCAAGCAGATGGAGGGCGAGGCGCCGAAGGTGCGGGTCAGCTACCAGAAGGGCCAGGCCGTCAAGATCATCGATGGCCCCTTCACTGATTTCGAGGGTGTTGTTGACGCGATCGATCACGAGCGAGGCCGCGTCCGGGTGCTGGTCTCGTTCTTCGGGCGCGAGGCGCCGGTTGAGCTCGACTTCCTCCAGGTGACGCGCCTGGTTGACTAGCGGCGCCGCTCGCGTTATACTCTGCCCGTCTTGGGGGCCGCGCGTGCGGCCCCCCTGCGATGTTCTGGACACCTCGCCCGGCCAACAATCCCGGCCGGCGTGAGGGAGGGGGCTCCGGCCCCCACTCAGAGGAGATGAACCTGTGGCGAAGAAACTCGTCGGAATCGTAAAGCTGCAGCTGCCGGCCGGCAAGGCCACGCCGGCGCCGCCCGTTGGCCCGGCCCTCGGCCAGTACGGCATCAACATCATGGGCTTCGTGAAGGAGTACAACGAGAAGTCGGCCTCGCAGGCCGGCAGCGTTGTGCCGGTGGAGATCTCGATCTTCAGCGACCGCTCCTTCACCGTTAAGCTGCTCACTCCGCCCGCCGCCGACCTGCTGCGCAAGGCCGCCGGCGCCGAGAAGGGCTCGGGCACACCCAACCGCACCTCGGCAGGGCAGATCACCCGCGCCCAGCTGCGGCAGATCGCCCAGACCAAAATGCCCGATATGAACGCCCTGACGATCGAGGGTGCCGAGAAGATCATCGCCGGCACCGCCCGCAGCATGGGCATTAAGATCGTCGACTAACGTGGGAGGGCCACGAGGCCCGCAATCACCACAGGGAGCAACACACAATGGCCAAGCACGGCAAGAACTATCTCGCGGCGGCCGCCAAGGTCGACCAGACGCGCCTCTACAGCCCCGATGAGGCGATCGCGCTGGTGAAGGAGACCTCCTACGTCAAGTTCGACCCGACTGTGGAGGTGCATCTGCGCCTGGGCATCGACCCGCGCCACGCCGATCAGAATATCCGCACCACCGTCGCCCTGCCCCACGGCACAGGCAAGAGCGTGCGCGTGCTCGTCTTCGCCCAGGGCGAGGCGGTGCAGGCCTCCCTCGACGCCGGCGCCGACTACGCCGGCAGCGACGAGCTGATCGCCCGCATCGACAAGGAGAACTTCTTCGACTTCGATGTGGCGATCGCCACGCCCGACATGATGGGCAAGGTCGGCCGCATCGGCCGCAAGCTCGGCCCCCGCGGCTTGATGCCCAACCCGAAGAGCGGCACGATCGTGCCGGCCGAGGATCTGCCCCGCACCATCCGCGAGGTCCGCGGCGGCCGCGTGGAGTTCCGCAACGACAAGACGGGCATCCTTCACGTTGCCATCGGCAAGCTCAGCTTCACGCCGGAGCAGCTGCGGGAGAACTTCGCGGCCCTCATCGACGCCGTGAAGGCCGCCAAGCCCAGCGGGGCCAAGGGCACCTACATCCGCAGCGTCACGCTCACCAGCACGATGGGGCCGGGCGTGCCCGTCAACCCGGCGCAGGCCCAGGGCATGGGCGCGTAGCCGCAGCGGCTCCGCCACTCTGTGGTATAATCCGCCTTCGATGGGCGCCTCGCGCGCCCATCCCAACCATAACTGAACAGACGCCCGCAAGGGCGTTGCGCTACCCTAGACAGCACGGTGGGCTTTGCCCTTAATGGCCTGCGGGCCACCTGCCGAGGTAGACCCAGCCGACAGTGCGGATCCAGTCCGCCTGCCGGCCCGCGCGGGCGAGCTTTCGCCCCCGCACACGGTCGCCGCGTCAAGGGATGCGCCGGCCGTTTTTTGTTGCGTGGAGAGGGGGTGAATACGTGCCAACACAGCGCAAGATCGAGCTGGTCGAGGAGCTGAGCGAGAAGATCGGGCGCTCCCAGATCGCCGTGATCGCCGATTACCGCGGCTTCAGCGTGGCCGAGCTCTCGGCCCTGCGGGCCAAGCTCCGGGAGAGCGGCGCCGAGATGATCGTCGCCAAGAACACGCTGCTGCGCCTGGCCGCCCGTAATGCCGGCCGGGAGAGCATCGAGGAGTTCCTGGAGGGGCCCACCGCGATCACCTTCGGCTACGACGATGTGAGCAAGGTCGCCAAGGTGCTGCTGGACGCCTCGAAGGCCACGCCCAAGGCCCTGAAGCTGAAGGGTGGCCTGCTCGGCGATACCCAGATCAAGGCCGAAGGCCTCGACGCGGTGACCAAGCTGCCGAACCGCGAGCAGGCCCTGGCCCAGGTGGTGGGCGGCATCGCGGCGCCCGTCGCCGGCGTGGTCGGTGTGATCAACGCGGCGATCACGAATGTGGCCCTGGTGATCCAGGCCCGCATCGATCAGCTGCAGCCGGCGGGCGAGCAGGCTGCGTAGGTTCTGTGGAGCGCCCGTACGGCTCCGTTCGAGAGAGGTTCGTGGCGCCTTCTGGCTGGTTAGTAGTAGTTAAGTTGAGGAGCATAGTCCCATGGCGAGCGATAAGGTTAACGCGATTGTCGAGTCGATCGAGGGCCTGAACGTCCTCGAGCTGGTCGAGCTGAAGAAGACGATGGAGGAGAAGTGGGGCGTCACCGCGGCTGCCCCGATGGTGATGGGCGGCTTCGCGGCCCCCGGCGCGGCCCCTGCGGGCGACGGCGGGGCCCCTGCCGCGGCTGCTGAGGAGCAGAGCGAGTTCGACGTGATCCTCCAGGAGATCGGCGCCAACAAGATCCAGGTGATCAAGGTGGTGCGCGAGCTCACCAACCTCGGCCTGAAGGAGGCCAAGGATCTGGTGGAGGCCGCGCCCAAGCCGGTCAAGGAGGCCGTCTCCAAGGAGGAGGCCGAGGCCGCCAAGGCGAAGCTGGCCGAGGCCGGCGCCACCGTCGTCATCAAGTAAGGTCCAGCGCCCCCACCCGGCCCCGGCAGGTAGCGACCCTACCTCGCCGGGGCTTTTTTATAGGCAGCGTCCCTTAGGCTGCAGCCGAGGTCTGGATGCTGTACCATAGCGGTATGGAACAGCTGCCCCAGACACCGCGGGCCTTCGCCGCCCTCGCGGCCTTCCCCGCCCTCCGCGCCAGCGTCGAAGCCGATCTCCAACGCCAGGCGCTCCGCGCCCGAGCGTCCCTCACCCACTTCCAGGAGCGCCCCCGGCTGATGGCGCTGATCGAGGCCGCGCTGCACGACCCGGCGGGCGGGCTTGTGGTGCTGGAGGGCCCGCCAGGCAGCGGCGTGACGAGCCTGCTGGCCGCGCTCGCTGCCCGCCGCCCGCTCCCCATCTGGCTCGCGAACGTCGCCTC
>DAOUGF010000307.1:0-14629 GCA_034429295.1 Chloroflexaceae bacterium | reverse complement strand
GGGTGGTGGAGCACCTGCTGCGGGCCTACCCCGCCCTCGACGGTCTGCACTGGGACTATATCCGCTTCGGCGGCAAGAACTACGGCTACAACCAGGTGAGCGTGGAGCGCTTCAACCGCGCGAACGGCCGCCCGCTCGATAGCCGGCCCCACCCCGACGATTGGGCTTGGGGCCAGTGGCGCCGGGATCGGGTGACCGAGCTGGCCCGCCGGCTCTACATCCGGGCCAAGGCGATCAAGCCGAACATCCAGGTGAGCGCGGCGACGATCACTTGGGGCGGCTTGGGCAACGACGGCAACTGGTGGGCCTCCGCCGCCTACGACCGGGTGTTCCAGGATTGGGTGGGCTGGCTGGAGGAGGGCATCATCGACTTCGCCGTGCCGATGCACTACTTCGCGGAGGGCGACCCCCGCGCGCGGAGCTGGTACGACGGCTGGTTGGGCTTCGATCGGGGCCGCGCCGGCCGGCGGGCGATCGTCCCCGGCATCGGCGCCTGGCTCAACAGCCCGGAGCAGAATATCAGCCAGGTGCAGCGGGCCCTCGCGCCCGACGAGCATGGGCGCGCTATGGCTGGCGTCGCCTTCTTCTCCTACGCCAACTCCTTCGCCGGCTCGAACCCCGAGGCGCGGCGGGCCTTTATGGACCAGCTGCGGGCCACGGTCTTCGCGCAGCCCGCTGTGGCTCCAGCGTGGCCCTGGATCGTCGCGCCCACCGGCGGGCATCTCCAGGGCATCGCCACCGTGGATGGCCAACTCGCGCCCGACGCCAAGGTGACCCTGATCCGCGATGGAGTCTGGCTGCGGGACATCGCGGCCATGGGCGACGGCTGGTTCGGTGCGGTGGAGCTGCCGCCCGGCCAGTACACCATTGTGGTGACCAGCGCCGACGGCCGGCAGAGCTGGATGCAGGCGCCGATCTACCCGGGCCTGGTGACGAGCCTTTAAACCTCGATTCGCTCCAGCCCGCGGCTCCCGAGCAGCAGGCTGAACCAGACGACCGCGGCGGTGAGGGCGATCGCTAGAGCCCAACCCAGCAGGCTGATGCCGAGGCCGGCGGCGCTGCCGCCTACGAGCTCGCCGAGGATGGCGGCGCCGGCCACCAGGCCCAGGATGAGCATCAGGAAGAGCGGGTAAAAGAGCGTGCCGAGGCAGCCGGTCTGCCATGTGGTCTGCTGCGATGGGTTCTCCCACTGCAGCCGGGGGAAGAGCGCGCCGAGCGCCAGGCCGAAGGCTGCGCAGCCGAGCCCGCCGAGCAGCAGTAGCGCCCACTGCTGGAGCAGCAGCGGGAGCGGGAGGCCCCGCACCACGCCGAGCACGGCCAGGAAGAGCGTGCCGATCAGCGGGAAGGGCAGAAAGGCCAGAGCGAGCTTGCCGAGGAGCAGGCGCAAGGGGCTGATTGGCGCGATCTTGAGCAGCCAGAAGGCCTTGCCCTCGCGGCTGATGCCGGCGCCGGTGAGGGCGCTGGAGATGCTCAGGCAGATAAAGAAGGCGATGCCGACCCCGGCCAACTCCTGAAGCTGCGCGGCCCAGGCGGGCGCGTCGCCGCCGCGGCCGCGCGGGCCGGTGCCGCTGAAAACTTGGTAGGTCCAGATCGCGGCCAATGCCACCGGGAAGATCAGCGCCTGGAGATTGCGCAGGTCGCGGGCGAAGAGCCGCAGATCCTTCACCAGGATCGCCCGCGACTCTTGAGGGAGCGGCGCCAGCAGGCGGTCGGCGAGGCTTGGCCCGCGGGAGGCCTCGCGGCGCTGCTCGTCCGCGGCGCGTCGCCGGATCTTCCCGCCCTCGACGGCCATGTTGCTCCAGCCGACGTAGTAGAGCCGCTCGGCGAGCACAAGGCAGCCGGCGAAGACAGCGACGGAGGTCGCGAGGAAAAGCCCGCCGTAGAAGAGCAGCGGGAGCACCTGCCCCTCGCCCGCCGCGACCAGGGCGCGGGCAGCCCAAGCCGACGGTAGCAGCGGCAGATCGGCGGCGAGCAGCGTGGCGAGGCTGTCGGGCGTGGCCACTCGCCGGGCGAATTGGCCGCCAAGCTGGCTGAGCAGGTAGAAGGCGACGCCGATCAGGCCGCCGAGGACGCTGACGATCTCGCGGGCGCGGCGGGCCGGCAGCACCCGCACCACGGCCATCACCAGGAGCGCGCCGATGCCAGCCGGTAGCAGGGGCGTGAGCAGCAGGGCGAGCACGGCGCAGAAATGGTAGAGCGGGCCGTAGCCCATGCCCTGGCCATAGCCGATCAGGATGGGGCCGAGCAGGGCCAGCAGCAGCAGGTACTGCGTCACGAGGCCGCCGAAGAACTTAACCACAAACACGGCCCGCATCGGCACAGGCGCCGCCAGCAACATATCCATGTCGCCCGAGAGAAAGAGCGAGCTGAGCAGACTGCTGAAGCTGGAGAAGACGAGCAGCGCCAGGGCGCCGAGCAGCACCAAGCTGGGCACGGCGGCAAGCAGGGCCGCCGGATCGCTGGGCAACTCCGGGTTCTGGGCGGCAGCCTCGCGGAGCACCTCCATAAAATCGGGCGAACGCAGCACCCTCACGACGAAGCGGGTGAAGCTGTAGAGCCCGAAGGCGCCGAAGGCGATCAGGACGATCAAAGCCAGGGCGCCGAGCTTGCCGGCGAGCCGCCCGCGCCAGATGCTGTTGCGGAGGATCTGCAGCCGTGCGCGGGTGAGCACCCAAATAGCGTTGAGCATCAGATCAGCGCTTCCGCCACCGCGGCCTCCTCAGCGCCGCCGGTGAGATTGAGGAAGATGTCTTCGAGGGAGGCATCGCCGCCGGCCCGCAGCTCGTTCAGAGAGCCGGCCGCAACGATCGCGCCCTTATCGATGATGATCACCCGGTCGCACATGCGCTCGGCGATCTCAAGGATGTGAGTTGACATAAAAATAGAAGTGCCGCGAGCCGCCTCCTGGCGCAGGATATCCTTGATCAGGCGGGCGCTGCGTGGGTCGAGGCCGACTGTGGGCTCGTCGAGGAAGAGGGCGCGGGGGCTGTGGAGCAGCGCGCCGGTGAGGGCGGCCTTCTGGCGCATGCCGTGGGAGTAGCCGCCGAGCAACTCGTCGCCCCGCCCCTCGAGGCCGAAGAGGCGCAGCAGTTCCTCGCCGCGGGCTGCGGCCGCCCGTGGCTCAAGCTGATAGAGGCCGGCGATCAGCTGGATGTACTCGCGGGCGGTGAGCTTCTCGGGGAGGTAGGGCTGGTCGGGCACGTAGCCAAGTAGCGCCTTGGCCGCGAGGGGCTCCTGCTGGATGTCGTGGCCGCCGATGCGGGCCGTGCCGGCGCTCGGGCGCAGCAGGCCGATCAGCATCTTGATCGTTGTGGTCTTACCCGCACCGTTCGGGCCGAGGAAGCCGACGATCTCGCCCGGCTCGACGGCGAAGCTCACGCCGCGCACCGCCTCTGTCTCGCCGTAGCGCTTTCTCAGGTCGATGGCCTCGATCATCGCCGTGACGCCATTGTGTGTAAGCATATGTTACGTTTTCGTGACAAAGTAGCGAGGTGACGCCTCCGGCGCTTTCCGATGCCTAGGGGCGGGGTGTATCTGGCAAGCGCGGTACTAGACGTTCTGCCAGGCATTGTAGCATGGCGCTCGCCTGGAGCGGCAATCAAAGACCCCCATCGTCGCGGACGGGGGTCAGGTAGTTATTCCCATTTTTTAGCCTGTTCACTGCTGGCCATCCTGCTGCGGCGCCAGAGCTACCTCCTTCTGCGTCATCAGTACAGGCCGCGCAGCTCGGGGCTCTTCCGCAGCCGGGAGAGGATGCCCCGCTTGATGGTGTAGACCTCCTCGATGCAGCTGAAGAGGCGGCCCCACTCGGCGAGGATTTCGCCTGGCTTCATGCCGAGCAGGTAGGAGCAGCGGACGATCACCCGCTCAGCCTCGTTGGTGAGTAGCCCATCGACCAGCTGCCAGAACTCCTCGCGGCTCACCTGCTCGGTGGCCTCCTCATCGGCGTAGGCCATGCGCTGCTGGTTCCAGTTCACCGCCTCCTCGGGCAGCAGATCGGCGTAGGAGCGGGCGCGGGCGCTGTCGATCACCACGCAGGTGGCGCAGCGGCGCAGATAGTTCAGCAGGCTGGCGAGGGTGGGGAAGGAGCTGAAGCGCTCGGCGGGGATGGCCCGCCAGAAGCGGGTGAAGGCGGCGCTCACGAAGAAGTCGCTCGTCTCGCCGCTGACGGTGAAGGCGCCGGTGCGGCGGACCCAATGCTCCACCAGAGGCGTGTACTGCTCGAAGATCAGGGCCCAAGCCGTGTCGTCTCGCTCTACCAGCGCCCGGCGGAACAGCTCATAGGCGTAGCGCGAGTCGTACTCCTCGTGGCGGTAGAAGCGCCGGCTCTCGGCGAGGGCGCGGCGCGCCAGGCTCGTCAGGTCCATCTTGCGGGGGTCGCAGGGCGCGCCGGCGGTGATGGGGTAGGGAGCGGGCGCGAGAGCGGTCATTGGCTGGGTCATCGCTGGCCTCCTCTGTCGTACGGGCGCCTGTCATTCATCTGAGACCAGTCTAGCGGTGGGACGCCGCACTTTAGAGGTCAGTAACCTCCATGTCAGCTGACGAAAAAAGGAGGTTTCGGCACTTGCTGCCGAAACCTCCGTATTCCGTAGAAATCAACGGAGCGCCCGCGACGTTTTGGGAGCGTTAGAGCGCCTGACGGGCCTCCGTCAGCAGGGCGCGGGCCCGCTCGACAAGGCTCTGGAGGCGCATATCCTCCGGGTTAGCCTCGGCGGCTGCGGCCACAGCGGCGAGCCGCTGTTCCAGCTCGGCCACTCTGGTGGCCCGTGTGTGGGTGGCTTCGTCGCGGCCCGTGCTCACCAGGGCGCGAGTTGCCGCCTGGATGGCCGCGGCTAGGGGTGGCGCCAGCAGGATGAGCGGTATGCCGCCGAGCTCGGCCAGGGCCATGATCACGACCACCACGAGCACCGGATTGACGCCAATGCCTCGCTGCAGCAGCCGTGGGCCGAGCCCATGCCTGATCGCCATCACTGTCGTCAGCGAGGCCAGGAGCACGATAGCGGCAACCAGCTCGCCTCTGGTGAGCGCGATCAGGCTGCCGGGCAGCACCGCCAGGGCGGGGCCGAGCAGCGGCACCACCTGGGCCAGCCCGCCCAGCAGCGCCAGCCCCGCCGCCCCCGGCACTCCCGCCAGCCGGTAAATCAGCAGGAGCGTGGCGGTGGTGAGCAGCGCAAGCACGGCCACGCCCCGCACGTAGATGCCAACCTCGCGGTAGATGGCCGCCGCCGTCGCCCGGACGCGAGTGCGGGCCTCCAGTGGCAGCAGCGAGAGCCAGAGCCGTGCGATCCGCTGCTCATCCACCAGCCAGTAGAAGCCGAGCGCGGCCGCGCCGAGGAAGAGAGCTGCAAACGTCATGGTCCGCAGGCCGAGGGCGAGCAGCACCCCGCCTATGGCTTCTTCATCGCCCCCGAGGGCCGCGGAGGTCAGCTCCGAGCTGCTCGGTAGCTGGGCCGCGAGGCCACCGATCAGGCCGCCATGGCTCTCCGCCCAACCTTTCGCCAGCACATACCAGAGCGGGAGATTATCCAGGAGCAGGCCCAAGTCGGCGCTAAGGAGCACCGCGAAGCCCACGGCCAGCGCGCCGAGGGCGAGCAGCCCGCCGCCGAAGACGAGGGCGGCCGCACGGTGGCGTGGCATGCCCCGCGCACTGAGGCGGGTGACGAATGGGGCCAACCCGGCCGAGAGGGCGATCGCCACCGCGAGCAGCTGGGCTGCCTCGCGCATCTGCCAGAGAGCGAGGGCCACCAGGATGATCCCGAGGACCACGGCCGCCCGTAGGGCCACCAGCCGCGCGTTCATCGTGCGCCTCCGAGGGTGAGCCCGGGAGCTGTGGGCGGCGCCTCTTCGACCTCGCCGGCCAGCAGCCCGTCTAGATCTTGCAGGATCCGCTCGAGCTCCTCCTCGTGCAGGTCGGCCTCGGGGTGCGGGGTTTCCTCCTTGCCTCGCAGGCGCCCGGCGATATCGCTCGCCATCTCCCGCGCCGTGTAGCGCAGCCGGTCGGCCAGCGAGCGCCCGGCGGGCGCAGCCTCCTCGGAGGTGTTGCGGTGTTCCATCCAGGCCGCGAAGAGCACCTGCAGCGTGGCCGCCAAGGGGATGGCGAGCAGGGCGCCCGCTGGGCCGAACAGCGCGGCGAAGCCGACGAAGGCCAGCAGCGTGACCACAGGGCTGATGCCCACGGTCTCGTCCATCACGCGGGGGGCCAGGAAGTTGTTCTCGATCTGCTGCACGATGATGCCGACCACGAGGGCTGCAAGCGCCGCTTGAGGGCCTGCGCTAAAGGCGACGGCTACAGCCACGCCGGTGGCGATAAACGGCCCGATGAAGGGCACCAGCTCCAGCACGCCTGCGATCAGGGCGAGCAGCACGGCGAATGGCACGCCGGCAACCCAATAGCCGATCAGCGAGAGTCCGGCTGTGATCAGGGCGAGGATCAGCTGACCTCGCAGGAAGGCGCCGATCCGCTCCTCGATCTGGAGCCAGACAGCCTCGGCGCCGGGCCGGCGCTCCATCGGCAGGAGCAGCAGCAACCCCCGCAGCGAGCGCTCGCGGTAGAGCAGCCAGTAATAGGCGAAGACAAAGGTGGCGATGGTGACAAAGAGCAGGTAGCCGACCGTCGAGAGGGTCGCCATCGTTTGGCCGTTCAGGCCCTCGGGGCTAGCGCTGGACAGCGGTGGCGTCGTTTCGAGGCGGTAGCCGATCAG
Organism: Chloroflexaceae bacterium; assembly: GCA_034429295.1. Classification (GTDB taxonomy): domain Bacteria; phylum Chloroflexota; class Chloroflexia; order Chloroflexales; family Chloroflexaceae; genus OHK40. The sequence continues at coordinate 7,928 of DAOUGF010000307.1, read as the reverse complement.
GCGGACGATGCGCAGATTGGAGTTGACGAGCCACTGGCGGGGGTTCTCGTACAGGGCCGGCAGCGCCTCGCTGAGCGCTTCGGCCTGGCTGGCGATCAGAGGGACGATCAGGAACAGGGCGCCGACGATCAGGCCGAGCAGGAGCAGGATGGCGGCGCTGGCCGCGACAAAGCTCGGCAGCCGCCCCTCGCGGAGCCGGCTCATCACCGGGCGCAGCGCAGTGGCGAGCAGCAGCCCGAGAAAGACGCTCGTCAGCACGTTGCGCATGCTCAGCAGCAGGGCGAAGCCGAGCAGCACAAGCAGCACGACCACTGTAGCGAGGGCGGTGGTGTACAGTGGCCTGGGGCTGGGCGTAGAGGTGCGTAGCGTCTCGTTGGTGTCCATTTGAGGTGGGCAGGGCAAGTTTCGTGCCAAGACGTTGGGTTGGAAACCCCCAAAGCCGATGGCCGCCAGCGCCGACACGCCATTACTGCATGCCTCTCGGCGCCGAGAGCGGGCGTTGCGTTCCCCGCTCCACGCCTGCTGCCGGGCGGCTTCGCTCCCACCAACAATCCCTTAGGCAGCGAAGCTATGGGGCGGCTGCCACCTCCCTGGCACGGCCGCTCCCGCTCTCGGCGGAGAGGGGCATGCGCCGCCAGCCGCCTCGCCGGGGAAAAGCGTCGGCTTTGGGGTCCAGGGGCGAGGCCCCTGGCGCGGGGGGTGTCGGGGGGCGCGCGTGCGCCCCCTGACAAATCAAGGGGAGTGCGGGGCGGCAGTGCCCGCAACAGGCGTGGGCAGCCCGCCCACCTCCCCGATGGGGCGCAGGGCGGCGGACGCAGTGGCGCGAAGCGCTTGCGCCCGCACAGCCCGTGCCCTGCCGGGCCACGCCTTGCATGGCGACGCAAGTTCGAGTATCCTCTTACCCACGGCCGTACTCAACCACAGCGCATTGCGTCTCTCACCGGGGGCACTGACCCCCGGTTCCTGTCTCTGGGCGCCCCGCAATGCGCACAGGGTGAGCCATGACCACCACGGCACCCCTCGAGGATCTGGCCTCCTACGTCCCATCGCTGATCTTGCGCCGCCTGGCGGGCAACGCTATGGCGACGAAGGCGCCCTCGATCGAGCGCTTCCCGGCGGCTGTGCTCATCGCCGACCTGTCCGGCTTCACGGCACTGACGGAGCATCTCACGCAGCACAGCCCCGCCGGCGCTGAGGCGCTTACCAGCATCCTTGACCTCTACTTCGGCCATCTGGTTCGCGTGGTCTCGAACCACGGCGGCGACGTAGTGAAGTTCGCCGGCGACGGGTTGCTCGCCCTCTGGTACGGCGACGAGCCGCTCCAGGCGCTGACCAGGCGCGCCGTGCAGTGTGGCCTCGCCGTACAGATGACGATGGACCCCGACATTTGGGGCTCCTTCGTAGAGGGCCTGCCGCCCACGGGCCTGAAGGTGCGTGTAGGCGTGGGAGCCGGCGAGGTGACGACGATGCATCTCGGTGGGGTGTTCGGCCGCTGGGAGTTGCTTATCACCGGGGAGGCGATCACCCAAGCCGGCATGGCCGAGGGCGAGGCTGGCGCCGGCGAGGTGGTGATCGCCCCGGCGGCTTGGGATCTCGTCGCCGAGGCTTGCATCGGCCGGCCGTTGCCCTCGGGCGCTTTCCGGCTGGAGAGCCTTGCTGACTATCTGCCGATGCGGTGCCTGGAGCCGCCGGCCCTGGTGCCGGAGATGGGCGAGGCGCTGCGCTCGTACCTGCCGAAGGCGATCGTGGCCCGCCTCGAGGCCGGGCAGACGGCCTGGCTCGCCGAGCAGCGCCGGGTGACGGTGCTGTTCATCAATCTGCAGGGGCTGCGGGCCGACACGCCCCTCGCCAGCGCCCAAGCCATGATGCAGGCGCTGCAGCAGGCCCTCTACCGCTACGAGGGCAGCATCACCCGCCTCGGCACCGACGGAAAGGGCCCGACGGTTGTCGCCGCCCTCGGCTTGCCGCCGCTGGCCCACGAGGACGACCCGGAGCGGGGCGTTCGGGCGGCCTTCGCCATCCACGAGGCTCTGACAGCCCTTGGCTTTAGCGTAGCGATCGGCGTGACGAGTGGATGGGCGCTCTGCGGGGCCGTGGGCGCCCCCCATCGCCGCGAGTACACCATGATGGGCGCGATGGTCAACCGCTCGGCCCGCCTGATGCAGGTCGCCGCCTCGCAGGGCTTTGCCGGCGGGCCGCCGATCCTCTGCGACGAGGCGACGGCCAGGGCCGCGCGAGGCCGCCTACGCTTCGAGCCGCTGCCGCAGCTTCGGCTCAAGGGTGTGGCCGAGCTGGTGACGATCTACCGCGCCCTGGCCGCGGAGCAGCCGCCCGGCCCTGTCGCCGCAGCGCCGGTCGACGAGCTGATCGGGCGCGAGGTCGATAAGGCGCTGGTAGCCCGGCGGGTGGCGGAGCTCGCCCGCTCCGGTAGCGGCGGCGCCCTGCTGATCGAGGGCGAGGCCGGCATCGGCAAGTCGGCCCTGCTCGCCTACGCCCGTGAGCAGGGTCGCGCGGCCGGCCTGCTTGTGCTGGCGAGCGGCGGCAGCCCCGTCGAGGCGCCGCCCTACCAGCCCTGGCGCCCCATCTTCGCCGAGTTGCTCGCCCAGGATGCGCCCGTGGGCCAGGAGAGCAGCGAACCGCCCCTCTTCCTGGCCGCCTGCGCCGCACTCGCTGAGCTGGGCGCGAGCGATTTGGCGCCACTGCTGGGCGCCGTGTTGCCCTTCACGCTCGAGGAGACGCCGCTGACGGCCCAGCTTGCCGGGCAGGCCCGCGCCGACAATACCCGCGCGCTGCTGCTGCGCCTGCTCGCCCGCGCCGCCGAGCGCGTCCCGCTGCTGATCGTGATCGACGATGCCCAATGGCTCGACGCCAGTTCCTGGGCGCTCCTCCACGCCGCCTCCGCGGAGATAGCCGGTCTGCTGGCGGTGGCGGCGACGCGGCCCCTCGCCGAGGCGCCGCCGGCCTTCCAGAGCCTCGCCTACGCCCAGGGGACGCAGCGCCTGCAGCTTCGCGGCCTGCCGCCCGGCCCGATGCGGGCCCTACTCGCCCGGCGGCTCGGTGTCGCCGATCTGCCCGATGTGCTCTGGGAGCTGGTTGCCGCCCGCGCTCAGGGCAACCCCTTCGTGGGGGAGGAACTGCTGCGCATGCTGAGGGAGAGCGGCGAGATCCTTGTGGCCGATGGTGTCTGCCGGCTGGCGAGACCTGCCGATAGGCTTGAGCAGCTGCTCGCCGACGGCAGGCTCCCTGCCACGGTGCAGGGGCTGATCACCAGCCGCATTGACCGCCTGAGCGCCGCCCAGCAGCTGACGCTCAAGGTCGCGAGTGTGATCGGATCGAGCTTCGCCCTCTCGACGCTGGCCGCGATCCACCCGGTGGAGCGGGATCCGGAGCGCCTCGTCGAGCAGCTCTTCGCGCTGCAGCAGGCGGGCCTGGTGGTGATCGAGGCCTTCGAGCCTGCGCTTGTGTACGCCTTTAAGCACACGATGGGCGCCGAGGTGGCCTACCAGCTGATGAGCTTCGCCCAACGGCGCCGGCTGCACCGGGCGTTGGCCGAGCATTACGAGGTTGCAGGCGGCCCGCCCGCCGTCCCTCCCACAGAACTGGCCCATCACTGGCGGCGAGCGGAGGAGCCGCTCCGCGCGCTGCGCTATCTCGGCCAGGCAGGCGAGGAGGCGCTGCGCAGCGGCAGCTATCGGGAGGCGGCGAGCTTCCTGGGCGCCACGCTCGCGATCGCGGCAGAGGCCGATCCGAAGGCGGTGGGCGCCAGCGGCGTGGACGCTGCCACTTTGGCCCACTGGGAGCGGCTGCTCGGCGAGGCGTACCACGGCGTTGGTCGACTCGTCGAGAGCCGGGAACAGCTGGAGCGAGCCGTGGCCCGGCTCGGCTTCCCCGTGCCTGCCGAGCCCTCCCAGCTGGTTGTGGGCTTCGTCGAGGAATTGGCGCAGCAGGCCGTGCGGCTGATCCTCGGCCGGCCGCTTCTTGCCGGCCACCGGGCGGGCCGGTACAGAGAGGCGGCCCAGGCCTATGGCCTTCTGGCCCAGCTGGCCCACTACGATGGCCAGCTCATCCCCTCGATCTACGCGGCTCTCCGCGCGCTGAACCTGGCCGAACGGGCAGGCCCCTCACCCGCCCTCGCTGGCGGCTACGCGGCCATGCAGTTGGCTTCCAGCGTGCTGCCGTTCCTCGCCGCGATCTACCGGCGCCGCGCCCAGACCGCTGCCGATAGGCTCGGCCATCTCCCCACTCACGGCTGGGTCGCCGAAGCCCAGGGCCTCGACGCCATCGGACGGGGGGATTGGCGGCGGGCCCAGGCGGCCCTCGCCGTCGCCCTGGCCGTGGGCGAGCGGCTTGGCGACCAACGCCGGCGGGCCGAGGCCACCGCCGCCCGCGCGCTCGTCTACTCTCGCCAGGGCGCCTACGAGCTCGCCCTCGCCGGATGCGATGAGCTTCAGGCCCTCGGGCTCCGCTCGGGCGACACCCAAGTGCGGACTTGGGGCCTGGCGGGTGCGGCCGAGAATCTGCTCGCGCTCGGCGAGGATGGGCGGGCTGTCGCGCTGCTGAGCGAGGCCGAGGGCCTCCTCACCGAAAACTTCGGCGGGGCGCGGGCCGAGGAGCTCTGGGTTTATGGGCTTATTGCTCGTGCGGCGCTGCGCCGAGGCGATCATGAGGTGGCGCTGGGCCTGGCCCGCGCGGCGGCTCGGCTGAGCGGGCCGCTGCCGCCGGCGACTCTCTATGTGCTCGGGGGCTACTCAGCCATCGCCGAGGTGTACCTCGGTGTGCTTGCAGTCCGCCCATCGGAAGATAGGGCGAGCCTCAGGGCAGCTGCGCGGGCCGTGTGTGCCGGCCTGCAGGGCTACGCCCTTATCTTCCCGGCGGCCCGCCCCGTCGCCCTCTCCTGGGAGGGGCTGCGGCTGGAGCTCGCCGGCCGTCACGCCGCAGCCCGGAGGCGCTGGGCTCGCGCCGCTGCCCTCGCCGTCCGCTTGGGGATGCCATACGACGAGGCGCGGGCCCGCTATCTGCTCGGGCGTCATACGGTGGGCGAGGAAAGCCGTCGTCAGCTTGCCCGCGCGGCGGCGCTCTTCGAGCGGCTGGGCTGCGCCTATGATCTGGCACAGGTGCAGCAGCTCCTGGGTTGAGCAAGGCTACCATCTGTCCAGCTCGTCTACCGCCGCAGCTACGTCGCCGAGCAGCGAGGCCCCGCCGAGGGCGGCGAGCGCGGGCGCGGCCAGCTCGATCGCACGGAACGCCTCTTCGCGGCCAACGGCGGCGGTGCGCAGGGTTGCGCCCAGCACGGTGCGCGCAGCCCTCTGGCTGTGGGGCGCCAGCGCGCGGGCCAGCGAGGCGCCAGCCCGCGCTCGCTCGACAGGGCGACGCAGGCTCGCCACCACGGTCGCCGCCTTCTCGTAGCGGCCTTGGGCGGCCAGCGCCGAGGCCAGGGCGGCCAGATAGCGCCCGCGGGCTTCGGCGCTCACGAGAATCTCCCTGCGATTGCCGATCGCCAGCGCCTTGTCGACAGCGCCAGCCTCCACCAGCGCCGGCACGATCAGCGTCAGGGCACGGGCCCGCTCGCCTGGCTGATTCACGGCCAGCGCCATCGCCAGGGCTGGCAGGGCCTCGCCGGCGCGGGCCCGCTCGATGGCCAGGTCGGCGGCCGCGGAGGCCCGCTGGTCGGCGGCGGCGATCTGCGCTACTATCGCGGCGGCCTCGCCCCAGCGCCCTTCGGCGGCGAGGAGCCTGGCGAACTCCTCGCTGGCCCAAGCGCGCTCGTCCTCGTCGTCGAGGGTCGCTAGCAGTGCCCGGGCCTCGCCGTGCTCGCCCCGTTGGGCGAGGGCAACAGCTACCCGCGCCAGGGCCCGATCCCGCTCCTCGCCCTCCGGCAGGCCGCGGGCCAGGTCGAGGGCTTGCTCGCGCCGGCCGAGGGCGGCAAGCGCCGCGGCCAGGGCAGAAACCAAGGGCGCTCGGTCGTCATCGCTCACGCCGCCGATATCTTTGGTGGCCCGCTCGAGGGCGAGCATCGCCACCAGGCCCTCCAGGCTGAGCCGCAGGTCGATCAGCGCGGCCACGCGGGTCTCCACCGCGCTGATGGCCTCAGCGGCGGCGAGGGCGTCGCCGTCGTCGCCGATGGCGGCGAGTGCGCGGGCCAGGCGGGCCAGCCCTCTGTCGCGCTGGCCTTGGGTGGGCAGGGCCTCGATGCGCCGCCGCGCCGCTGCCTCGTCGCGTGCCACCTCGTCGTGGGCCAGTTCGATCTGCGCCCAGGCGGCGACCGTCTCCAGCGGGATCTCCGCCAGCAGCATCTCGCCGCGCGGATCGCCGGCCCGCACCAGTTCCACCCCTACCTCCGCCCTGGCCCAGGCGCCCATGCTCTCGTGGAGGATGCCCCGCGCCAGCCGCTGGGCCCGGTCGTGATCGCCGGCGGCGAGCAGCCGGCGCACCACCTGGGTCTCGATCATCGCCCGGCGCTCCAGATGTTCGATGCGCTCGGCGATGGCGAGTGTGATCTCGATGGCGCCTTGTTCCAGAGCGGCATTGGCGAGGGCGGCCAGCAGCGACTCACGGGTGTCGCGCCAGGCCCGCGTGGTGGGCGCTGCCTCGAGGTCGAGGGCCCGCGACAGCAGCCGCATGGCGGAAGAGCGCATCCGGTTGTTGTAGCAGATCTCGCCGAGCTGACGCAGGATCTGCGCCTTGTCGTGGCCGTCGGGCAGGCGCTCGACAGTGTCGAGCACCCGCTTGAGGATCGCCTCCTTCCCGCCTCGCGCTATCCCTAGCTCCAGCGCCTCCGCCGCAGCGGCGAGCGGGAGCGTGCGGGCGCGGGTGGCGAGCACGCCGGCCAGGGCTGTGGCGCGCACCATCCGCAGCTCGGAGGCGCCCCGGGCCGCGATCTTCAGCTCCCAACGCGCCTCATTGAGGGCGCTCTCGAGGCTTTCACGCCGCTCGTGGGCCAGGAGCCGCGCGCGGCTGACTACTTGGGGGAGCACGTTCTCCTGCAGCTCAGGGCCGCCGAGGGCGGCGTGACGGGCAAGCTGCCGCAGCAGATAGCCTTCGGCCGGGCCGAAGACGCTCACGGCCCCGCCCCGGCGCTGCGTAGCTTCGCGCTCCCGCTCGGCTTGTGCGACGGCCAGTTCGGCGAGCTCGCCATGCGCGGCCGCCACTGCGTTCGGCGCTATGCGGACGAGCAGCGCTGCCGGCGCCCCATGCCAGAAGGCAGCCAGGGGCACCGGCGCGGCCGGCTCGTCCTCCACGGCTGGCGCGGGCGCGGCGCTGAGCTCAACCAGGCCGAGCCGGGCCCAGCGGGCGAGTGTCGGCTCAGGATCGCCGTTCAGCAGCTCACCGGCGAGCGGCAGGGGCAGCGGCTCGCCGGCGGCGGCGAGCAGGGCGGCGAGGCGGCGCTCGCCGGCGTCGAGGCTGCTCCACCAGCGCTCCAGCAGGGCGTCGAGCCCGTAGGGCAGCCGTGTGGCGTGCAACACGCCCTCCCGCAGCCAGGTCAGGGCGAGCACAAGATAGAGGAAGTTGCCCGCGCTGGCGTCGAGCAGCGGCTCAGCCCAGGGGCCGGGGCAGCCACGATCCCTGAGGGCGCGGGTCTGCACCGCCGGCAGATCGGGGTCGTCGCTGAGGCGCAGGTGCGTCTTGGGCTGGTACGGCAGCGTTGTACCCGGCGCGGCGCCGAGCAGCATCACCACGCCGGGCGGCAGCTCGGCGGGGAGCGGCGTCGGGCCGGGGCGGAGCGGCTGGCCCGGCGGGTTGAGGTCATCGATCAGGAGGGCCACCGGCGGGCCGGCGGATCGGCGGGCCGCCGCCTCGGCCAGCAGCTGCTCGAGGGCGGCCGGGTCGGTGGCGACCGTCGGATCGACCAGCGGCAGGGACGGCCGGTGCAGGGCCGTCAGTTGGGCGTAGAGGGCGGCGGGGCTCGAGGCGACGTTCGCGAGCCAAAT
>DAOUGF010000306.1:0-5787 GCA_034429295.1 Chloroflexaceae bacterium | reverse complement strand
TGGCCAATATCGTCACGCTGTTCCTGGGCTTAGCCGTCGGTTCGACGATGGTGGGCGAGCAGTTCCTGCGCCCGGCGACGCTTGCCATCTTGCTGCTGGGCATCCTCGCCTTCGGCCTCGATACGGCGGCCGGGCTGCTCTTCGGCAAGCTGCTCAGCCTGCTGAGCGGCGGGCGGCTCAACCCGATCATCGGCGCCGCCGGGATCAGCGCCTTCCCCATGGCCGCTCGCGTGGTGCAGCGGGTGGCTCAGGAGGAGGATTTCGAGAACTTCCTGCTCTTCCACGCGATGGGCGCGAATGCTGCCGGCCAGATCGCCAGCGTCGTCGCCGGGGGCGTGCTGCTGGCGCTGATGGGTGCGGGATAGCGGCCGTGCGGCGTAGTCCGTAGTCTGTAGTCTGTAGTCCGTACAGCTCTGCACGGCCCACATTGGCGGGCGCTGCTCAAACCTCTGTGGTTCAACTGCGCGAGCTGGGGAGCTACTCTAGCTCGGCGAGGTAGGGCGGGAGCGCCGACCGCCTGTTGAGGCCGTCGCGGGCGAATTGCTCGTAGGCCGCCGCCGTAGGGAAGTAGCTGCTGATAAACTGGCGCTCAACCAGCGCTCCCTGGCGGCGCTCGATCCACTCAAGATAGTTCGAGTACGGCCAGTCCGCCGGGGAGGCGACCAGCCCGTGCCTCACCGGATTATTGTGGATGTACCGGCAGAGGTTGCAGAGATAGGCGGCGTCCTGAACGAGGATCGCCTTGAAGTTCGTCTCAAAGAGCCGGCCACGTCGCCCGTACGCTTTATTGAACGCCTGGCTGTAGCTGCCGAACACCCTTCGCGGCACCTCACCGGCCGCAGTCTCGCCATCTTGCCGCAGGAGCCAGTGGTAATGGTTGGGCAGCAGGCAGTAGGCGATCACGGCGACGTTGCACTCGGCGGCCACCTGCGCGAGCAGGCGCAGCAAATAGTGGTAGTTGCGCTCCTCGCGCACGATGGCCCGGCGCTCGAAGCCCCGGTTGTAAATGTGGTAGTAGCTGCCCCTGGTGAACTGGACCGTACGGCGCGGCATGCTGATTTCCTGTGGCGGCGAATAGCTTCCGGAAGCTGCCGGTAGCTTCCGGAAGCTGCCAGCTTCCGGAAGCTACCGGCACAGGACTTACTGTAGCATGTACGCCTTACAGCACCTCGCCGTACAGCCGCTAGGGAAGCTGGAGGCGCAGGCCCTCCGCGGGCGCCGCCTCGGCGCGCGGCGGGATGTTCTGGTTGAAGTGGAAGACGTTCTCAGGGTCGTACTTCGCCTTGATCGCGGCCAGGCGCTCGAAGGTGGCCGGCGGGTAGGCGTCGCGCACACGGGCCGCGCCCTCCCGCTCCAGGAAGTTGACGTACACGCCTGCGCCCTCGGGCCGGATAACCCGCCAGAGCGCCTCGGTCCAGGCGCGGTGGGGCGCCTGGTCCTCGTTCGGGTCGAGCCAGAGCCCGATGATCGCCACGAAGTAGCGCCTGTCGCGGTGGGCGAAGGCGGTGGCGTCGTTGCTGACGCGCGCCAGGGCACCGCCGAGGCCGCGGAACTGCACCAGGTTGAACGGTGAGCTGGGCTGCCGCATCGCCGCCAAGGTCGCGTCGAGCGCCGCGTCGCTCAGCTCGTCGGCGAACATCGAGCGGATGGAGGCGGCGTGGGGTTGGGCGGCGAACTCGGTGAACTGGTAGATCGCCGGGTACGGCATCATCTGGATGAGCTCGCCGACCGGCTCGGCGAGGGCTCGCAGCGGCGCCAGGGCGCGCTGGCCGTCGGCCTCGCTGCCCGTCCAGCAGACGAACACCATCAGCACCAGCTCGCCGGCCCGTTCCTCCGGCACGAACGGCAACGGCGGGAGGTACATCAGGTTGGCGATCGTCGTCAGATCCTCCGGCGCGGCGACAGTGTATTCCAGATAGCCGCGCAGCACTTCGCGGCTGGCGGGCAGCAGCAGCACGCCGCCGAGGATCTCCTTAACCGGCGCCAGCTGGTAGGTGAACTCGGTGATGATGCCGAAGTTGCCGCCGCCGCCCCTGATGCCCCAGAAGAGGTCGGGGTGCTCGTCGGCGCTCGCGGTGAGGATCTCGCCGGCCGCCGTGACGACCTGGGCCGAGATGAGGCTGTCGATCGCCAGGCCATACTTGCGCACCATAAAGCCGATGCCGCCACCGGTGGTCAGCCCACCCATACCCACCGAATGAGTGTCGCCGGTGGTGAGCGCCAGGCCGAGGGCGTTCGCCGGCCCGGCGAGATCCCCCGAGGTCGCGCCCGGCTGCACGTGGGCGATCCGCGTCTCGGGGTCGATGCTGACCCGCTTCATACTAGAGAAGTCAACGATGACCGCGTCGTTGATGACGCTATATTGCGCTAAGCTGTGGCCGCCGCTGCGCACTGCCAGTGGCAGGCCGCGCTCGCGAGCGAAGCGCACCGTCTCGGCGACATCCTGGGTATTAGCCACGCGCACGATCGCCGCCGGGCGGCGGTCGAGGTTGATGTTGAGCGTCTTGCGGGCGGTATCGTAGTCAGGGTGAGCGGGGAGGATGATCTGGCCGGCCAGCCGCGAGCGCAGGGTCTGGAACTGGTCGTTGGCGGGTAGATGGCTGGTGGGGGCGGCGGGCCGTATGGTGACAGTCATTAGATTGACTCCCTTTTGGTATCATCGTGTCGGGCTTGCTCGGCGCCTGCCGCTCATCGAGCGGCTGCGGCGTCGTGACGCTGCTATTACAGCATCCCGTGCGGGCGCCGAGAAGGGACAGCAGAGATACAAGAAGGGGTACAAGCACCGTCACAAGGAGGCCGCCCTCACTATCGGTTGGGGCGGAGAGGGAGAGGGGAGAGAAACAGCTTGGGCCGGCTACGGCTTCAGCTCCTGCCACCTCAAGGAGCGGTATAGCGCCGAGCAGACAACACCCGCCCTGCTCCGCAGCTCGGCGGGCGTCACAGGGTAGCCGTGGTAGGCTCGCCGGTTTGCATCGTGACAGGGAAAGACGTAGATGCGCCCATTGTGGCGAGCGTAGAGACGGCTATCATGCGGTGGTGGAAGCTGGACAGCCTTGTTCAGTAGGCGCTGCGCCTCCTCGCCCCGCAGATCCATCGCCGCCACGCTTATCCCACCTTCCACAACTCGCGCCACGTCGTGCTTCGGGTTGTGCTCGAAGATACGGCGGACAGCCTGAACGTCGTCTGCCGTCGTCACATTCCAAACGGCTCGCTGTTCCTCTTTTCTGTCGCCTATGTAGGTGACCCTCAGCCATACATCGGCGAAGGCGGCGCACCCCTTGAGGCTCACTACCGCGGCAGTGCTGCCCGTGCCCTCAAAGATCTGCTGGGTGAAATGGGCTGCATATCCCGTCGCCTCGTACGAGACGTCCCGCTCCCCGTAGAGGCAGATGAATGACTCGTCGCGGAACTGCTCGCTCGCGAGTGGCCACTCGGTGAGAAAGTGTAGGAATCGTGTGAAGTCATCTGAGGAGACGACAGCCTCCGATAGAGCGCCCTTGCCCCCCTTGCCCTGCAGATATTCCGCTTCCTCATTCTTGATGCGCTTCTGGAGGGCGGCGAGCACCTGTTTGAAGCTGGCGTCCGGCGTGAGCGGCCTATCGCGCACCTCACTGTCGCGATAGATCCGATCGGGCGTGGCGCCGATACTGAGCAGACTCTCGACCGCCCGCATCATCGTCAGCAGCAACTCGCCGCTCTGGTGGATACTTGTGCCCTGGTTGTCGAAGGAGGCTGCATTGAAGAACACGAGCATCAGAGAAGCTCCATTAAGTCCTTGTCGATCTGGTCGAAGAAGCCCTCAGGGCGCGGTGAGATGCCTCCACTTGGGTAGAGCTTCGGCGTCACCACCCGCTGTGGCCCTTCGGCGTCGGCGGCCATAAAGTATTGGATCGATACATCGTCGGCGGGGAGCTTTACGCCCCACGCGCCCTCCCGCACCGCCACGCGGATACCATTAAGCACATGGTCGCTGTGGGTCTCCACCACCACCTGCACCCCCGCCGCCGCTACTCGGGCCAGGAAGCGCCCCATCACCGACTGACTTCGCGGGTGCAAGTGGGCCTCAGGGTTCTCCACGATCAGCAGCGAGCCAGCCGGCGCCACCAGCGCCGCCACCACAATCGGTAGGGTGTAGATCAGCCCGAAGCCGATGTTCGAGGGCCGTACCAGCACCTGGCCTGGAATGTTTCCGAAGAGCGCCTTCACCTGATCAGCGTCTGGGATCAGCTCCAGATCGAACTCGAAGTTTGGTACAATCTGCCGCATCCAATAGCGGGTCTGCTGGTACAATTCCTTCAGCACCTCGCCTGTGGCGTCGTCGGTATAGGCAAGGTGCTCGTTCGTGATCAACTCTCGTTGGTTGCGCCCCGCGAGGTAGATTGCATATTCGCCGTGGATGCCGACTTCGTATGGATCCAGATCATCTTCTGGCATGGCGAAGACGGGCCGTGGGCCGATGCGCTCCGCATTGAGGTAGTTGAAGCGATCTCGGAAGAGATTGACCTCATGGTAATTGTCGGGGGTGTGACCGCTGAGGAAACGCCGCGTCGCATCGCCTGCCCCACGCTCAAAGCGGAAGTTGAGCGGTCCGCTTACTGTCTCGAGGATGAGGCCAAGGGTGCGATCCTGGAACTGCTTGTAGAAGACATCATCAACAGTGCCGATGTTGACGAGCCGCCCGTTGAGCAGCAGATCACCGCGGGCGAGCGCGCCCCGTCGGTGTGATTGCCGCAGCAGCAGCAGCGCCTGGATCACACTCGACTTGCCCGAGGCGTTCGCCCCTACGAGCAAGGTTAAGGGCGCGAAGGCGATGCGCTGGTCGACAAAGCATTTGAAGTTGTGCAGCGTTAGTCCCGTGATCACGCCATGATCTCCTGCAGCAGGCGCTGGATACGCCCGAAGCGGTACTTGACCCGCGCAGGGCTGCCTGTGGCGTATGAGATCGCATTCACGAAGTCAATATCGGACTGCATCACTTCGATGAATCCATCCACTATTGTCTCGCGGTGCTTCTCCAACTCCTCCATGGGGTAGGCTCGTAGCAGCACGCTCCAGACTTCAAAGAGCGGCTTGTTGATCGGCTGACGGCGCTCCTCGCGCTGGAAGCGCTTGCGAAAAGCGTAAGGCCCGAATAGCATATGCGCCTTTCGCATGCTTGCGATGAAGTCATCCTTGATTTGGGCTAGCCCTGCCTCCGAGCGACGATTCAACTCTTCCATCGTCCGGTTGAGCAGCCCATCCAGGTTTGCCGGCTCGCCGGGACTGAGCCGGCTGCCAAACTCTTCGTACGGGTAGAGGCTGAAAGCGATGAAGCGCAGCACGCACTCGCGATCATCCATGCGCTGCGGGCTCACCGAGCGGTCGGTGGCATCGAGAAAAGCCTGCTCACCTGCCAACTGTTTAAGCAGCCGTGTTGCCGGCCCTTGGTACAAGGCGTGGCGAATCTCCTGGCTTGTCAGCGCCAAACCGCCGGTGTTCACTCGATGGAATATCAAGAACTTTACCTGTGGCGGCGTTTCAGGCAGGATGGTGTAGACGGTAAGCTTCGTTCGCTCGGTGATTGTCGTCTGCATGCTGACCGGCAGCTCATCGAACCGCTTCCCCTCAAGGTCTTTGAGGTAGCTCAGGCCCGTGAGCCCGAAGGCCTTCTGGTTGCAGAAGCGATCCAAGGTCGAGAGGCGCTGTAACCCATCTACCACCAGGTAGGTATTCTCGCGGGTTGCGTCGAGGTAGAAGGCCGGCAGCGGGATACGCAGCAGGATCGATTCGATCAGTCGGCTTTGGCGA
>DAOUGF010000305.1:0-6189 GCA_034429295.1 Chloroflexaceae bacterium | reverse complement strand
GGGGGGTGTCGGGGGGCGCGCGTGCGCCCCCCGACAAAACAAGTGGGGCACGGGGACGCCAGTCCCCACTGCAGGCGTCGGCACGACGTGCGCCGGGGACACGGGGGCGGCAGCGCCCCACTGCAGGCGTCGACACGACGTGCGCCGCGGAACGAGGGCGGCGCGTCGCGCCCCAAACTCCTGCGCTGGCGGTATAATGCCCCTGCGCTTTCTCACAACCCATAGGAGATCCCATGGAACTTGGCTTGATCGGCCTCGGCCGCATGGGCGCGAACATGGCCGTGCGGCTGCTGCAGGGCGGGCATCGGGTGGTCGTCTACAACCGCACCTTCCAGAAGGCCCAGGAGCTCGCCGACAGCCATGGCGCCGTGGCTGCTCGGAGCATCGAGGAGCTTGTAGCCGCGCTGCAGCCCCCCCGCGTCGTCTGGCTGATGCTGCCAGCCGGCAAGGCCACCGACGAGCATATCGAGCAGGTGGCCCCGCTGCTGGCTCAGGGCGACATCATCGTGGACGGCGCCAACAACAACTACAAGGTGAGCATCGCCCACGGCGAGCAGCTGGCGGCCCGCGGCATCCGCTTTATGGACGCCGGCGTGTCCGGCGGAATCTGGGGCCTCAAGGTCGGCTATTGCACTATGGTTGGCGGCGACGCCGAGACCTTCGCCCACATCGAGCCGCTGCTCAAGACGCTCTCGCCGCCCGATGGCTACCTCCACTGCGGCCCCGTCGGCGCCGGCCACTTCGTGAAGATGATCCACAACGGCATCGAGTACGGCATGATGCAGGCCTACGCCGAGGGCTTCGAGATCATGCAGAAGTCCCGCTACGACCTCGACCTGCAGAAGATCAGCCACCTCTGGAACCAGGGCAGCGTGGTGCGCTCCTGGCTGCTGGAGTTGGCCGAGCGCGCCTTCGCCGACGACCCCGACCTGAGCGGGCTGCGAGGCTACGTGGAGGATAGCGGCGAGGGACGCTGGACGGTGCAGGAGGCGATCGACCTCGATGTTCCCGCCCCCGTGATCACCCTCTCGCTGCAGACGCGCTTCCGCTCCCGCCAGGACGACAGCTTCAGCGCCAAGGTGCTCGCCGCCCTGCGCAATCAGTTCGGCGGCCACGCGGTGAAGAAGGCTGAGTAGCAGACGACCGACGACCGGCCCAGCTGAGCCCGGCTGTCGTCTGTGGTCGGCCGTCGCCCGGAAGAGGCTTGCATGATCGACACCCCACCGCTGGATAACCCGCTCCGCTTCGGCCTGCGCCTCGGCCGCACGCCCGAGCCCTGCACGATGGTGATCTTCGGCGCGACGGGCGACCTGACGAGCCGCAAGCTGGTTCCGGCGCTCTACAACCTGGCCCGCGAGCGCCGGCTGCCCGGCGGCTTCTCGGTGGTGGGCTTCGCCCGCCGCGACTGGAGCGACGAGTTCTTCCGCGAGACGCTGCTGGAGGGGGTGAACGCCAACTCCCGCAGCGGCCCCGCCGAGCCTGCGCTCTGGGCGAGCTTCGCCGATGGGCTCTTCTACCACCGCTCCAGCTTCGACGACGCGAACGGCTACCAGGGGCTCGCCGAGCGCTTAGGCGCGATCGATGCCGAGCGCGGCACCGCCGGCAACCGCGTCTTCTACCTCGCCACCCCGCCCGAGTCCTACGCCGAGATCATCCGCCAGCTCGGCGCGGCCGGCCTCAACCGCTCGCAGGGCGGCGGCTGGACGCGCATCATCGTCGAGAAGCCCTTTGGCCGCGACCTGGAGAGCGCCCGCGCGCTCAACCAGCAGCTACTCGCCGTCTTCGACGAGGAGCAGATCTACCGTATCGACCACTACCTCGGCAAGGAGACCGTCCAGAATATCATCGTCGCCCGCTTCGCCAACAGCATCTTCGAGCCGATCTGGGATCGCCGTTATGTCGACCACGTGCAGATCACGGTGGCCGAGAGTATCGGCGTGGAGGACAGGGGCGGCTACTACGACAGCTCCGGCGCGCTGCGCGACATGATCCAGAACCATCTCTCGCAGCTGCTCACCCTGGTGGCGATGGAGCCGCCTGTAAGCTACGATCCCGACGCGGTGCGGGATGAGAAGGTGAAGGTGCTGCGGGCGATCAAGCCGATCGCCCCTGAGGAAGTGGACCGCTACACCGTGCGCGGTCAGTACGGCGCCGGCAGCGTGAACGGCCGCCCGCTGGCCGGCTACCGCGAGGAGCGGGGCGTCGCGCCCGACTCGCAGACCGAGACCTACGTGGCGCTGAAGCTCTTCATCGACAGCTGGCGCTGGGCCGGCGTGCCCTTCTATCTGCGGAGCGGCAAGGCGCTGCCGCGCCGCGTGAGCGAGATCGCCATCCAGTTCAAGACGGTGCCGATCATGCTCTTCGCCGACACGCCGATGCACGATATCGAGCCGAATGTGCTGGCGATCAAGATCCAGCCAGACGAGGGCATCACCCTGAAGTTCGGCTCGAAGGTGCCAGGCCAGCAGCAGATCCGCCCGGTGACGATGGACTTCCGCTACGGCACCTCCTTCGGCGTGGCCTCGCCCGAGGCCTACGAGCGCCTGCTGCTCGACTGTATGCTCGGCGACGGCACGCTCTTCACTCGCCGCGACGAGGTGGAGGCGAGCTGGGCCTTGATCACGCCGATCCACCAGGGCTGGGAGAACGGCCCGCCGCAGCCCTTCCCCAACTACGAGGCCGGCACCTGGGGCCCCGCCGCCGCAGACGAGTTCATGGCGCGGGACGGCCGGGCCTGGAGGCGACTGTGACCGACGACCGACGACCGACGACCGACGACCGGCATCCGCCCGCCAGGGCAGCATCACCTACTCGCGCCGGCACCGCCCTGCTGGCGCTCGTCGGTGGCCGGTGGTCGGTGGTCGCCACGAGCTATGACAACACTACCTACGGTTGACATCGCCGGGATCGAGCGCGAGCTGGGGCAGCTCTGGAAGGAGAACGCCGCGGAGGCGGGCGGCCAGGCGGTGACGCGGGCCCTCACGCTGAATCTGGTGGCGCGGGCCAACGACAGCGCCACGGCCGAGGCGATCAGCGAGGTGGTGCAGGGCCTCACCGCGAGCCACCCCAACCGCACGTTGCTCGCGATCCTGCGCCCCGACGAGCCCGAGCCGCGGCTCGATGCCTTCGTGCAGGCGAACTGTCTGCTCGGCACCCGCGGCGCGCCCCAAGTCTGCGGCGAGCAGATCACGATCGATGCCCGCGGGCCGGCCATAGCCCAGGTGGCCTCGCTGGTGCTGCCACTGCTCGTGCCCGACCTGCCGGTGGTCCTCTGGCTGCCTGGCCCGCGGCCCTTCGCCGACCCGCTGCTGGCGCGGCTGCGGGGAGTGATCGACCGCCTGATCGTCGACTCGCGCAGTTTCGCCGACCCGGCCCGCGAACTGGCCACAATGGCGAGCTTCGACGCCCCCAACCAGGCAGAGGCAGGGGGCAGGCCCTCAGGGCCGGCCCTCAGCGATCTCGGCTGGGCCGAGCCCACACCCTGGCGCGAACTGGCGGCCCAATTCTTCGACGCCCGCGTCCTGCTGCCCCACCTGCGCCGCCTGGATCGCGTGGAGATCGACTATGTGCCGGCAGAGGGGCGGGCGAACTACGCCCAGGGCCTGCTGCTGGCCGGCTGGCTCGCCGCCAGTCTGGGCTGGACGCCGTTGGAGGATGCGGTGAGCCACGAGGGCGATACGCTGCGCCTCTACCTGCGGCGCCCCGCCGTGAACGTAGGGCCGAGCGCCATTCGCCTCGTCACCGTGGAGATCCGCGCCCTGCCGCCGGATGGCCGGCCACCCGGCCTCGCCGCCCTGCGCCTGCGGGCCCTCGACGGCGTCACGGCCGACTTCAATGTGGAGCTTGGCGCCGACGAGGGCATGGCCCTCACCACCGCTCAGGTAGCCGGGATGGCTCCCGTGCGCCGGCTGGCCCGCTGCGAGCACCTGAGCGACGGCGAGCTGCTGGCCGCCGAGCTGCGGCTGCTCAGCCGCGACCGCACCTTCGGCGCTGCGCTGCGGTCCGCGGGGGTATTAGCGGCGCGGCTGGGGTAAGCGAATGCATGAAGTGTGAGGGCGCCCCGTTGTGGGCACCCTCTCGTTGCATCCCTCAGGATCAGCATGCATCCCATTAGTGCGGGATGCCTAAGGCATGCATCCGCCGGTGGATGGCCTCGATCGCCTCGCGGAAGGGCCGCTCCAGGAAGGCCAGGTGGTCATGCTCGCCGTGGTGGTGGGTCACGCTGCCCGGCGGGTCGTAGGCGGCCGTGCGGCGGATGTAGGACAGGCTGCCGTCGATCAGCGTGAGCATATAGTTGGCCGTCGCCGGGTCGAACAGCTCCCAGGGCCCGCCCACCGCCACGTAGATCGGCGATGTGTGGGCGAACATCCCGCGCTGCCAGCAGTCGCGGAAGCGCGGCCCATCGTGGTAGCCTGGCCCACCGCAGCGCGCCGCCAGCCAGGTGTTGCTCTCCAGCTTAAGCTTAGTCTTGAGCGAGAGGCGCCGCGCGCCCTTGGTTTCCTCGGTCGAGGCCACCACCCGGCCGCCCTGGACGATCTCCAAGGTGTGGATGGGGAAGATCGACTCGGCCACGGCCTCAACCTCCACCGTGCCGCCGCCCGCGGGCAGGCTGAGCGTATCGCCGATCTGGGCGCCCTCCACGCTGAAGCGCAGGATCGGCCCGGCGCTGAGGAAGGTGCGCCCGGCGCGCACCGCTCGGCACCAGGCGTCGTAGCTGAACTCTTCGTCGGGGATGTAGGCGTAGGTGCGGTAGAGGCCCACCGGCACAGCGCTGTCCATCTTGTCGGTGCCGCCGACCAGCGGCAGCCGGTAGCCGCAGTTCAGGTAGCGGTAGTACTCGAGATGCTTATAGGCGCTGGCGTCGATCATCTCCACGGCGTCGGCGCGGCCGGTGGCGATCAGGGCCGCCGGCTCGCCGTTCGGATTCGGCAGGTGGGGGATCACCACAGTGCCGCCCTGGGCGTGGCAGGCGTCGGCCCAGTGGGCCAGCGTCGTCTCCAAGGTGCCGCCGAGCTCGGCCTCGCTCGGCCCGTCGCTGCACCACGGGTAGACAGGGCGCTTGAGGCCGAGGAGCGTCAGGTGGCCGAGGAGATGCTGGCGGTTCTCCTGGGAGGTGTAGACGATCGTGCGGCCGCCGTTGGAGAAGGTGGCGCCCAACGCGTCCTCGGCATTGGTGAAGAGGTGGCCCCACTGCGACTGCAGCAGGTTCACGATGTTCAGATCCTCGGCCTGGGCCTCGCTGTGGGCGCCGCCTGAGCCGAGGAAGTGGACGTGGGTATCGCCGCTAAACCAGCGCTGGGCGTTCATATCGGTCCAGCGCCGCAGGCGCAGCGTGAGCTCCTGCTGGCCCGGCGCGATCTGCACCCGCTCCCGTAGCGGCTCGTACTCGAAGCCGCGAGCCACATCCACCAGCACCTCGCCGCGGGGTAGCCAGCCCTCGCAGCGGCCATCGATGTAAGCGTAGGTCACCTGGCCGAGCCGCAGATCGCCGCCCACGTCGATGTGCCAGGTGCCGAGGTTGGAGTGGACGTGGTCGTGGTGGCCGTGGGGCTGATAGGGGATGCCCTCGGGCGAGCGGAAGTGGACACGGCAGGGCACCGGCTTGCCGGTGGCATCGTCAACCACGGTGACGCGCACCCAGTTGCGGCCCCTGTCGGCCATCGTGAAGCGCGCCCGCGGCGTCTCGACCTGACCCTCGCGCTGCAATTCGCCCCAGGAGACGGAGGCCAGCGGCTCGTCGCCGCTGCGCAGGGTGACGGTGGCGGAGGGGATGGCAGCGATCTCGGTGTAGGCGGGGCTATTGGCGGGGTTCTGGTCCTCGCCGAAGCCGCGGAAGGGATCGGCCAGGAAGGCCTCGGCGGGCTGGGCGGGGAGCTGGTAGGGGAAGGTGGCCACGCCGCGGTCCACCTCGACGGCCAAGTCGAAGCGGCGGGCGGCGGCGTCGGGATCGGTGATGGCGATAGTGACGGGGCGCTTGGCCATGCGGCGTAGGGGTTCCTCGTCGAGGTGGCCGAGGGTGACGGCGGCGACGATCACTTGGCGGCCGGCGGGCTCCAGCACGAGCTCGGCGATCGGCTGGTCGGGCCGGGGATTCACCCAATCCCAGAGATAGAAGTGCTGTGGCCAGCCCTGGTCGGTCTCGGCCTGCCGCTCGCCTGCGGCGCTCCAGCGGCCCGCGTAGCGGGGCTC
>DAOUGF010000304.1:0-5832 GCA_034429295.1 Chloroflexaceae bacterium | reverse complement strand
TAAACTACGTTCGCGTTACGAAGTGGCGCGCAGCGCTTAAAACGCGAAACGAAGGTTCGAACGTTCGTTACGAAGTGGCGCGCAGCGCTTAAGGGAAGACGCGGAACGAAGTGGCGCGAAGCGCTTAAGAAGCTCGCGAAAGGGAATAAAGCGACGCTAACGCGTCGCTGAGCGATAGATACCAGGAGCACAATCATGACCACAAAGAAAGCACGGGTCTTCTCGGGGATTCAGCCCTCGGGGAGGCTGCATATCGGCAACTATCTGGGCGCGATCCAGCAGTGGGTGCAGGGGCAGGGCCAGAAGGAGAACTTCATCTGCATTGTGGACCTGCACGCGATCACGGTGCCGCAGGAGCCGGAGCAGCTGCGCCGGCAGACGCGGGAGCTGGCCGCCCTGCTGCTGGCCGCCGGCATCGATCCGCAGCGGACCACGCTCTTCGTGCAGAGCCATGTGCGGGCCCACGCCGAGGGCTGCTGGCTGCTGAATTGCGTGACGCCGCTGGGCTGGCTGGAGCGGATGACCCAGTATAAGGCGAAGGCGCAGAAGCAGGAGAGCGTGCTCACCGGCCTGCTCGACTACCCCGTGCTGATGGCCGCAGATATTCTGCTCTACGACACCGACGAGGTGCCGGTGGGCGAGGATCAGAAGCAGCATATCGAGCTGGCGCGGGACCTCGCGCAGCGCTTCAACAGCATCTACGGGGAGACGTTCGTGATCCCCAAGCCGGTGATCCGCGAGAGCGGCGCGCGGATCATGGCCCTGAACGACCCGGCGGTGAAGATGAGCAAGAGCGACGCGACGCGGGGCCACGCCATCCGCATCGTGGACGAGCCGGACGAGATCCGCTGGGCGATCAAGCGGGCTGTCACCGATACGGTAGGTGTGATCGGCTTCAGCAACGACCCGGCGCGGGCCGGCGTGAATAATCTGCTGCAGATCTACGAGCTGTTCACCGGGCAGAGCCGGGCGGAGATCGAGGCCCACTTCGCCGGCAAGGGCTACGGCGCCTTAAAGGCCGAGGTAACCGAGGTGGTGATCGAGGGGCTGCGGCCGATCCGCGAGCGCTACCACCAGCTGATCGATGAACCGGCTGAGCTCGACCGCATCCTCGCCATCGGCGCGGAGCAGGCGCGAGCCGTGGCCGAGCCGAAGATCCTGCAGGTGAAGGAGCGCATGGGCTTCGTGCTGCCGGTGTAGGAATGCTGAATGCAACATGCTACATGCAACATTGCGCCTGCGGCGCTTCCGCTCCCTTTGGCATGTAGCATGTTGCATTGGAGAAAACTATGTACTCCCCATCGCTCGACGAGATCTACGCCCTGCGGGAGCAGGGGAATATCTGCCCGATCTACCGCGAGATCCTGGCCGACCTGGAGACGCCGGTGTCGGCCTATATGAAGGTAGCCCAGGGCAGCCACAGCTTCCTGCTGGAGAGCGTTGAGGGCGGGCAACATATCGCCCGCTACTCTTTCATCGGCAGCGACCCCTACCTGGTGCTGCGGCTCGACGGCGGCCGGGCCCAAGCGGTGCAGGGCGGCTATAAGCAGAGCCTGACCTACAGCGATCCGCTAGTGGTGCTGGGCAGCTACCTGAACGCCTACAAGCCGGTGCGACTGCCCGACCTGCCGCGCTTCGTGGGCGGGGCGGTGGGCTATTTCGGCTACGAGACGGTGAGCTACTTCGAGCGCCTGCCGGTCCCCGAGCAGCGGGACTATACGCTGCCAGAGGGCTACTGGATGTTCGTGGATACGCTGCTGATCTTCGACCACCTGCGCCACAAGATCAAGGTGCTCTCCCATGTGCACCTCGATGCGCCGGATCTGGAGGCCGAATACCGGCGGGCCACGGAGCGGATCGAGGCGCTGGTGGAGCGGCTGCGACGCCCGCTGACGGCCCACGACCTGCGACCAGCGAGCGGCGCACCGCGGAACTATGAGCCCCACTCGCTGACGCCAGCGGACCAGAACAGCGCCCGAACCCCGGTTTCGAACGTCACCCGCGAGCAGTACCACGCAAATGTGGAGCGGGCAAAGGAGTATATCGCCGCCGGCGACATCTTCCAAGTGGTTCCATCGCAGCGCTTCAGCCGGCCAACGACGGCCGACGCGGTGACGATCTACCGGGCGCTGCGGACGATCAACCCTTCGCCCTATATGTTCCTACTGCGGATGGGGGAGGGCGATCTGGTGGGGGCCTCACCGGAGCTACTGGTGCGAGTGCAGGAGGGCGAGGTGCTGACTCACCCGATCGCCGGGACGCGGCGCCGCGGGCGCGATCTGGCGGAGGACGCAGCGCTGGCCGAAGAGCTGCTCCACGACGAGAAGGAGCGGGCCGAGCATCTGATGCTGGTGGACCTGGGGCGGAACGATATCGGGCGGGTGAGCGAGCCAGGCACGGTGCGGGTGCCGAACTTTATGTTCGTGGAGAAGTACAGCCACGTGATGCACCTGGTGAGCCACGTCACCGGGCGGCTGCGAAGCGATATGAGCGCCCTCGACGCGCTGCGGGCCTGCTTCCCGGCGGGCACGGTGAGCGGTGCGCCAAAGATCAGGGCGATGGAGATCATCGCTGAGCTTGAGGGGACGCGGCGGGGAGTCTACGCCGGGTGCGTGGGCCACGTGGGCTTCAACGGCGACCTCGACACCTGTATCGCGCTGCGCACGATGGTGGTGCAGGACGGCGTTGCCTATGTGCAGGCCGGCGGCGGCGTGGTCGCCGACAGCGATCCTGAGGCGGAGTATCAGGAAAGCTGCAACAAAGCGGCGGCGCTGCTGCGAGCGATCGAGCTGGCCGAGGAGCTGCTGTAGGGGGACGCGATGGCCCCGAGGGAGGCAACGTTGGGGCGCCCGCGACGGGGCGCCCACGACGGGGCGCCCGTATGGAGCGAAAGCGGGCCTGGCTCCAGCTAGAGCCGCGGATCGATGACGCTGCCGATGATCAGCCAGTAGCCGAACCAGATGATCAGCATCGGCACGGCGATGAGCAGGGCGAAGCCGAATCCGTTCATCAGGGCGCGACGCAGGCGCGGGCGGTCGGCGACGCGGCGCTGGGTTTCGCGGCCGAGAAGGCCGATGGTGGCGGCTGTGATAACGATGCTTACAAGCGCCGCGATCAGGCCTGCCACACCCGGGAAGGTGGGGATGAGCACGAAAGCGAGCAGGATCGGCAGCCCGACGCCCAGGAGGGCGATGAGCACAAAGGTCAAAAGCGCCCACCCGACGCTGGCCAGGGCAAGCTGCCAGGCAGGCTCTTTCGATTGAAGCTGTCGCATGTTATTCTCCACGAATGCTCCGTATTCCCGGGAGCGGCGCATCTGAGCGAGCTACAGGAATCCTCATCATTATAGCCGAGTGCGCCGGGCTCACCGTCCGACCTGGGGTAGATAGCGGCGTTCGATCGAGGGGCTCACAACCAGGCGCAGCGGCAAGTCGCGAGCCAGGCCGCCGACCCCGCTGAGCCGCAGGGTGGCGCGGTAGTCGCCGGGCGGGAGGCCCGCCGGGCTGAGGGTGAAGCGGAGCAGGCTGCTAAAGCCTTGCCCGCTCGGCGTGTCGAGGCGCACCCAAGGGGCATCAACCGACGCGCTCCAGCTGAGGCTGCCCGAGCCGCTATTGCGCACCTCGATCGCGAAGGGCAGCGGGCCGTCGCCGGGGCGGGCGAAGAGGGTAACCTGAGAGCGGCTGAGCTCGAAGCCGGGGGCCAGGGCGTGCCGCAGGTAGAGCGGCGACTCGCCGAGGCTGATGTGCGCGACGCCGTCCTCGACGGCGAGCGGCAGCGCCGCGCCGTCGCGGTTGAGGAGAGTTGCCGTGACGCCTGGCTCGAGCGGGAGCGCCGCAATCTCTGTGCCGCTGTTGCGCCAGAGCAGATCGATGTGGTAGTTGTCGGCGGTGCGGAAGCGCAGGTGGAAGCGAGCCACAGGGTTGGCGGCGCCGGGGGAGTAGGCGAAGCTGTGAAGCGGGCCGAAGCCGACGAAGCTGGCCGCGCCGAGTTGGGCGACCATGGTGCTGTAGGCGACGGCGGCGGGCTTCGGGCCGTAGCCCTGGGCCGCTGTGCGGAAGATCGCGGCCTCCTCCCAGAAGTTGCGAGCCGTGCCGTCGAACTTGTCCTCGAGCTGGAACCAGCTCAGGTGGCGCACGCCGAGGGCCATGGCGATCCCATAGGAGCGCACAAGATAGTCGGCCTGCTGCTGCTCCGTCTTTCCGATCAGGGCGGCGAGCTCAGCCTCGGCCGCCGCGAGCTCGGCCTGCTGCTCGGCCTCGGCTAGCTGCTCAGCATAGACGGCGGAGGCCGTCGGGCCGAGGAAGAGGCCGGGGAACGAGGCGCCATCAGCGTGGGGGCCGGCCTCGGCGAGCAGGGCCGCGCCGACGTAGCAATCGCTCTCGGCGGCTGTGCAGGTGGACCAGCCGAGCTCGCTGATCCAGATGGGGCGCGGGAGGCCGCCGCGGCTTGCGGTGCGCTGATCTAGCCAGGCGCGGGCGGTGGTGAGGCGGCCCCAGAGCGTGGCGGCGCCGTAGAGGCCGGGCTGGTCGGGCGCGCTGTCGGGCATGTAGGGGTGGACGGCGAGGGCGTCGAAGCTGCCCCAGGCCGCCGGACGGGCGGCGATGGCGGCATCGAGGAAGCGCAGGCCGTCCTGGTGGCCCACGCCATCGGTCCAGCCGCCGTCGAGCACATAGAGGCCGCCCGTCGCGACGATGGCGCTGGGGTCGGCGGCCTTGGCGGCGGCGTAGCCGGCCTGGAGGATGGCGGCGTACTCGGCTGGGGAGCCGGGCCAGGTCTCCCAGTGGTTCGGCTCGTTCCAGATCTGCCAGGCGGCCACGCGGGGCGAGCCGGGAGCGTCGTCGATGCCGTCGCCATCGTAGCGCTCCACCACGGCCCGCACATAGTCGGCGTAGTCCTGAGGGTTAGCCGGCGGGCACCAATAGTTGAGCGAGCGGACACCAGCAGCGGCGTAGCGCTCCAGGCGGGCGGGGCAGTCGGCCACGCGGGCCCAAGCCGGGGTGGTGAGAAGCATCCCGATGATGCCGTAGCCGCTCTCGGCCGCAGCGAGGAGCCGCCGGTCGAAGAGCTCCCACTCCCAGCGGCCCTTGCCGGCGCGCTCGAGGTTGCCCCAACTCAGCTCCTCGCGGGCCCAGGCGGCGCCGATCTGCCGGCCACGAGCGATGAGGGTCGCCACGCCGGCCTCGCCGTCGCGGCTGTTGCGCTCCAAACCGGTGAAGTAGGTGTTGAGGCCGAAGAAGCTCAGCCGATCGGGCTGGCTGGAGAGGCGCGGCGGAGCGGCGCTAAGCGGGGCGAGGGCCGAGAGGGTCAGGAGGATCACGGCGAACAGGGCAGAGAACCTAGGTGTGGTCATGGCCCGGGCATCCTATCATGGCAGCGCGGCGACGGGCAAGCTACAATCTTGACATGTGAAGTGAGAAGCAAGGAAGGGGCGGCAGTGAGTCTCTCTTGGGCGAGAGGAAGGGCTTTGCCCGTGGCGATTCTGCTTACGCTCTTGAGCGGGTGCGTCGCGGAGGGGGCCGCGCCCACACCGCTGGCCGCCGCGCCGACTCAGACGGTGTCACCTTCGCAAACGCCCATCCCCACGGCCGCCCCGAGCGCGACGCCAACGGCCACACCAGCGCCGCCAACAGCTACGCCCCCGCCCACGGCCACGCCCGCACCGCGCTACGACCTGGTGCTGAGCGGCGGGACGCTGATCGACGGCACGGGCGCTGCGCCGCTCCCAGACGCGGCGGTGGCGATCAGCGGGGGGCGGATCGTCGCGGTGGGCCGAGCGGGCGAGTTGGCCTTCAGCGCCGATACGCCGGTTCACGAGCTGGCGGGCGCGACGAT
>DAOUGF010000303.1:0-7218 GCA_034429295.1 Chloroflexaceae bacterium | reverse complement strand
GGGGGGTGTCGGGGTGGCGAATGCCGAAGGCATCCTCGAAGAGTGCGTCCACCCCCTGACAAATCAAGCGGGGTGCGGGGCGGCAGCGCCCGCAAGTGGCCGTATGCCAGGCTGACGGCATGGCACAAGCCTCCGGCTTAGGGTCCAAGGGCGAGGCCCCTGGCGCGGGGGGTGTCGGGGGGCGCGTGTGCCCCCGACGAAACAAGCGGGGTGCGGGGCGCCTGCCCCCGCTCACGTTGCTCCCACCCCGGTGGGATCCACCCACGCCGCCGCCGTGCTATACTCGCCACTGTAGCATCGTCGAGGCCAGCGGCCGATAACCACCCACGATTGTCGCAACCATGAAGCATCAGATCGAAGTCCCCGGCGACTGGTCGGGCGTCGCCGCACTGATGGCGTTCTGCGACGATCTGGAGCAGCGATGGGCGCTCACCGACGACCAACGCTATCTCATGCGCCTCGCGATCGAGGAGATCGCCACGAATATTGTGAAGTACGGTTACAACGATGCCACCCGCGACGTGATCCAGGTGAGCTGTGCTATCGAGGCGGGCTGCCTCCAGGTGGTAATCCGCGACCGCGGCCAGCCCTTCGATCCGCGGGATCACGCCCCGCCTGAGCTCTCGGCGCCCGCGGGGCGCGACATCGGCGGCCTCGGCCTGTTCTTCGTTCGCGAGCTCGCCGACCAGCTCTCCTACCACCACGATCCCGCTAGCGGCTGGAACGAGCTGATTGTGACTAGAGGGCCATAGCTATGCTCGAAACCGCGCTCCGCCAGGTGCCGCTCTTCAGCCAGCTCCCCCCCGCGGCCCTCGACAGCCTCGCGAACAGTATCGGCCGCCGCCAGATCGCTGCGGGCGCCACCCTCTTTCACCAGGGCGAGCCGGGCCTGGAGTGTTTTGTCATCCTCAGCGGTACGCTCGAGGTGATCACATTTGTGAATGGCGACGAGCTGCGCCTCGACATCTACAAGCCTGGTGAGATCATCGGCGAGATGGCCCTGCTCGACCGCAGCCCCCGCTCGGCCACGGTGCGCGCCCTCACTGACGCCGATCTGCTCGTGCTCGATGAAGCGGCCTTTAAGATGCTGCTCGCCGCAAACCCCGATCTGGCGATGGGCCTGCTCCGCAGCGGCACGATTCGCATCCGCAACACCAACCAGCGCATGATCGCTGACCTGGAGCGCAAGAATACCGAGCTGCAGCAGGCCTACGATCAGCTCAAGGCCGCCCAAGCTGAGCTGATCCGCCTCAGCCGGATCGAGGAGGAGCTCGCCGTCGCCCGCCGCATCCAGCAGTCCTTTCTGCCTCGCACGCTCCCGACGCCCCGCGGCTGGCAGATCGCGGCCTACAGCCGGGGTGCCCAAGCCGTCGGCGGCGATTTCTACGATTGTATCGAGCTCGCCGACGGCAATCTCGGTCTGGTGGTGGCCGACGCCTGCGGCAAAGGCGTTACCGCCGCCCTCTTCGTGGCCCTCGCCCGCTCGCTGCTGCGGGCAGCCTCGCAGGCGCCCTGGATCTTCCAGGACCGCATGCAGCTCGACGCCGAAAGCGTGCTCACCGGCGCTCTCCGGCTTGTCAACGACTATATCTGCCGCGAGCATGGCGAGAGTAATATGTTCATCACGCTCTTCTACGCTGTGCTCAACCCGGTCACCGGCGCCCTCGCCTATGTGAACGCCGGGCACAACCCGCCGCTGATCGTGGAGCCCTGTGCCACGGCCATCCACGAGACCGAGACCGGCGTTCTGCCTGTGGGCATCTTGCCCGCCCAGCAGTACGAGGTGCTGCGGGCCGAGCTCGCCCCAGGGGCGCGCCTGGTGGCCTTCAGCGACGGCATTACCGAGGCGATGAACCCTGCCGGAGAGATCTACGGCGACGAGCGGCTCCACGCTGCCCTGCGAGCCTACGCGGCCCTGCCGGGCGACGAGCTTGTGGCCGCGATTATCAGCGACGTGGACACCTACGCCGCCGCCGCGCCTCAAGCCGACGATATGACGCTGTTGGTTGTGACGCGCACCTCGCTGGAGTGAGAGGCCCCATGCTATAATGGCGCCCATTCATGTAGTGCGCAAATCTGGTTGCTCCCGTGCCCTTCAGCTACGCAGACGAAAGGGGTTTCCCAGTGAAATCCGAGCAGATCGACGATGTGCTAGTCATTGAGTTGCCCCCGCGCCTCGATGCGGTGGGCGTCGCTGCCCTTGAGGGCGAGCTTGCCGAGAAGGTTACCGCCCATCGCGGCAAGGTGCTGGCCGACATGAGCCACGTGAACTTTGTCGCCAGCCTCGCCTTGCGCATGCTCCTCACAAATCTCAAGGCCGTTCAGCCACTCGGCGGCGACCTGCGCCTCTCTGGGCTGCAGCCCCAGATCGCCGATATCTTCCGCAAGAGCCGCTTCGATACGCTCTTTAAGATCTATCCCGACCGCGAGGCCGCCCTCGCCGCGTACAAGGGGTAGCGGCAGGGCCGACGAAGTGCGTACTCGCTGAAGCCGTGCTATACTGCATTATAATGCGCTCCGACAGGCAGGGCCTTGCGCTGAGTACGATAGCCTCACCGATACAGGCCGCTTTGCAGCCGCAGCCCGGTCTTCTGTCTGCTGTCTCGGTGTCGCTCAGGCTTGCTAGCAAGAGAAGGTGGCCGCCATGGCTCAGCAAATACGGTTAGTCATTGCCGATGATGAGTCCATCATCCGCATGAATCTGAAGGAGACGCTCGTCGGCCTCGGCTATCTGGTCGTCGGCGAGGCCGGCGACGGCGTGAGCGTGATCAACATCGCCAGGGAGCTGAAGCCGGACCTGGTGCTGATGGACATCAAGATGCCCAAGCTTGATGGCATCCAGGCCGCCCGCATCCTTACAGAAGAGAAGATCGCCCCGGTGCTGCTGCTCACCGCCTACTCCGACCGCGATCTGGTGGATCGGGCCAAAGAGGCCGGCGTGGTCAATTATGTGGTCAAGCCCTTCCGCGAGGCCGAGCTGCTCCCCGCGATCGAGATCGCGATGGCCCGCTACCAGGAGTTCCTTGAGATGGACAAGCAGATCGCCGATCTCAAGGAGACCCTCGACACGCGCAAGATCGTCGAGCGCGCCAAAGGCATCCTGATGGATACCCAGGGCCTCAAGGAGGCCGAGGCCTTCCGCAAGATCCAGCAACTCTCGATGAACACTCGCAAGTCCATGAAGGAGATCGCCCAGGCTATCCTCCTGGCGAACGAGATCTAGGCCCGTGGCCGAAGCCCAGCAGCCTCCGCAGACTCCGTCGCCTTCGCCGCCGGCCCGCCCTTCGCCCCTGGCGGCTGCGCTGCCGTACCTCGCTACGGCGGTCGCAGCCGTCCTCGCCAGCCTCCTGATCCAGAACCTGCTCTGGCCCCGCCCCCCGGCAGCCGCGCCGCTCACCGCTACCCCGGGCAGCGCCTCGCCCGTCGCCCCTTCACCATCGGTCGCCCCATCGCCCGCCGGCGCCCCGGCCGCCACCGCGACTCCGCCCGCCTCGTCAACTCAGGCGCCGGGGACGGTCACGGCTGCGCCCGCCGACGACGCCCTGTTGCGCCTCGAGATCCTCGACCTTGAGGCCGCCGACCGGCGCCTCTGGAGCGCCCTCTACTTGCTCCGGGCCGCCACCCAGATCGACGATGCGATCGTGGCCCTTCAGGGGAACGACCTCGCTGAGGCCGATCGCACCCTGCTGACCGCCTACCGCTCGCTCGACCGGGCCTACGCGGTGAGCGCCGAGAGCGACAAAGGGCCGATCGATACCTTCCGCATGCAGCTCAGCCGCATCCGCGACGATCTCACCCTGCGCCCAGAAGGCGCCGATCGCCGGCTCCGCCAGCTGCGCCAGCTGATGCTCAGCCTCGTGGATGAGGGTAGCTAAGCGCCCTACCCGCTCGGCTTGCCCTCGAAATCCACGAACCTGTAGCCCACCCCGCGCTCGGTGAGGATATATTTCGGGTTCGAGGGATCTTCCTCGATCTTTTGGCGCAGGTAGGTGACGTAGAGCCGCAGATAGTGGCTCTCCTCGCGGTACTCCGGCCCCCACACCTTGGTGAGCAGCATCTCGTGGGTCTGCACATAGCCCGCGTTCTGCACCAGATGGTAGAGCAGGCGGTACTCGGTGGGGCGCAGGTTCACCCGTTGGCCGTCCACCAGCACCTCGCGCCGGGCGAAGTCGATGCTCAGGCGGTCATCAACCTTCACCATCGTCTGCGGCACGGGGGGCGTCGCGTAGTGCCGCCGTAGCACGGCCTTGATCCGGCTCACCAGTTCGCGGTGGCTGAAGGGCTTGCCGATATAGTCGTCGGCGCCCAGCTCCAGGCCCCGCACCCGGTCCTCCTCCTCGTCCTTGGCCGTGAGCATCAGCACCGGTACTTGGGAGAGCTGCCGGATGCGCCGCAGCGCTTCGAAGCCATCCATCACCGGCATCATCACGTCGAGCAGCACCACGTCAGGCATATCCTCGCGCACCCGGTCGACGGCCTCGCGGCCGTTGGAGGCCGTGGCCACGCGCATCCCCTCGAGTTCGAGGTTCATGCGCATAAAGTTGACCATGCGCGCCTCGTCGTCCACGACGAGCACCAGTTTGTCTTTTAGCTCTGACATGCGTACACTAGCTCCAGCTGTGGCGTGGGGGCCCTGAGGTATTCTAGCACGGCGCGCGCCACGTTCTCAAGCCGCCTCGTCTGAGGCGGCCGATGTTAGAGGCTCTATGCAGATCCTGATCTCGAACCTGTTGCTGCTGGTGATCGCCGCGGGCGTCGGTTATCTGGTCGGCCAGGGCCGGCCGCAGTGGTTCGGCCCTGAGCTCCGCTCTCGGCTGATGTTCGTCGGCTGGATTATTGCGCTGGTGCTGGCAGGGGCGCTGCGGGCGGCGGCAGTGGTGTACGGGGCCGGAGCGATGTTCGGCGTGCTTAGCCTGGTGGGGGGCTTTGCTCTGGGCGTCTGGCTGGCGCTGCGCCCCGCCGGGCCCCGTCGCCCGCGCCGGCGGCTCTAGCCGTTCTCGTCTGCCGCCCCGCCGCGAGCCGGCGCCGGATCGCGGGCAGCCGCACGGCGAGCAGCGCCAGCAGAACGGCGGCGAAGATCAGTGGCTCCCGCGGCACCTTCGAGAGCCAGAGGTAGTGCAGCACCGCCAGCAAGCCCGCCGGGTAGATCAGCAGGTGGAGGCGCTTCCAGCGGCGACCAAGGCGCCGCATCGACTCTTTGGTTGAGGTGAGCGCCAGTGGCAGCAGCAGCAGAAACGCGCTGAAGCCCGCCAGCACGTAGCGCTTCTCCGCCACCGCCTCAACGATCAACTCCAGGTTGAGCCCGTAGTCCACCGCTGCGAAGATCAACAGGTGCAGGCAGATGTAGAGGAAGCTGTATAGCCCGAGCGGCTTCCGCAGCGCCGTCGCCCACTTCCAGCCGAACAACAGGCTGGCCGGAGTGCAGGCCAGGCAGAGCATCAGCAGGTAGAGCGCCGGCTTGCCTGTGCGCAGGGTGAGATCCTGGATCGGATTCACCGTGAGCCGCCCCATCGCCGTGTCGAAGATCAGCAGGGCGAGGGGGAGCAGGCTCAGCGGGTGCACGGCCACGCGGAGCCATTTGACGAAGGCCGCGTACATTAGTAGTTCGCCCGCAGATCCATCCCAGCGTACAGCCCGGCCACCTCTTCCTCGTAGCCGTTGAACATGAGCGTGGGCCGCCGGGCGAACTCGCCGATACGCCGCTCGCTACTCTGCGACCAGCGGGGGTGGTCGACCTCGGGGTTCACATTGGCGTAGAAGCCGTACTCGTGGGGCGCCAGCGCCATCCAGAGCGAGGTAGGCATCGTATCCACCAGGTCGATCTTCACGATCCCCTTGATGCTCTTGAAGCCGTACTTCCACGGCACGGCCAGCCGCAGCGGGCCGCCGTTCTGCGGCACCAGCTCCCTGCCGTAGAGCCCCGTCACCATCAGGGTGAGATCGTGCATCGCCTCGTCGATGCGCAGGCCTTCGATGTAAGGCCAGGGGTAGAAGCGGTCGCGCTGGCCGGGCATCTCCTCGGGGCGGAAGACCGACTCGAAGCGCACGTACTTGGCCTCGGCCTTCGGCTCGACGGCGGCCAGCAGCTTGTGGAGGGGGAAGCCGGTCCAGGGGATCACCATCGACCAGGCCTCCACGCAGCGCAGCCGGTAGATGCGCTCCTCCTGCTCGAACTTCAGCAGATCCTCGAAGGCGAAGGTGGTGGGCTTATTCACCAGGCCGCCCACCTGCACCTCCCACGGCGAGGTCTGGAAGGTTGCGGCGAGCCTGGCGACGCCCTGCTTGTCGGTGGTGAACTCGTAGTAGTTGTTGTAGTTCGTGATTTGCTCGAAGCTGTTCAGCGGGTCGCCGAGCTCATCGGTGCGGGTGTCGGCGGGGGCTGCGTCGGGGGCGCTCGTGGTCGTCGCCGGGGCTCCACACGCGGCGAGCAGCGCGGCTGCGCTCAGCGACGCCGCCGCGCCCATAAACTGCCGTCGCGAGAGATACAGCTGCTCCGGAGTGATCTCGGAGGAGGGAATCTTCTTCATCATGCGCTCCTCGGCTCGTCACGTCAACGCAACCAGCCTACGGCGCGGATCTTACATAATCCTAACGCCGCGATAACAGCATAGCATGACTTCCCTCAGCTTTCGCGTCTTCCCTTAAGCGCTGCGCGCCACTTCGTAACGAAAGTTCGAACCTTCGTTTCGCGTTTTAAGCGCTGCGCGCCACTTCGTAACGCGGCGCAGCTTAGGCGCTGCGCGCCGTCTTGCGACCCGCGCCTTTCGCGATCACAGGACGCCAACAGTCGAGTTGTCGCCGAGCAGCAGCCTGTAGGCCTTAGGCTTCAGCGGGCTGCGCGACACCTCCACATTGCGGCCGATCAGGCTA
Source organism: Chloroflexaceae bacterium (assembly GCA_034429295.1). Lineage (GTDB taxonomy): Bacteria > Chloroflexota > Chloroflexia > Chloroflexales > Chloroflexaceae > OHK40. Next base: position 348 of record DAOUGF010000303.1, on the reverse strand, counting down.
TCCTCGAGGCGGTGGGGCAGGCCGCGGATGCTGCTGTGCTCCAGCACGATGCTGTGCTCGATCTCGCTCTCCTCGACCAGGCAGTCGTGGTAGATCGAGGTGAACGGCCCGACATAGGAGTTGAGGATGCGGGTCCGCTCGCCGATGATCGCGGGGCCGCGGATCGTGGAGTTGATCACCTCGGCGCCCGCCTCGATGATTACCTTGCCGATCAGTTGGGAGTCGCGGTCCACATAGCCGTTGACGGCCGGCGCCAACTCCTCAAGGATCAGCCGGTTAGCCTCCAGCAGGTCGTCCTTCTTGCCGGTGTCGATCCACCAGCCCTCGTGGATATACGGGTAGACGCTG
>DAOUGF010000302.1:0-3496 GCA_034429295.1 Chloroflexaceae bacterium | reverse complement strand
CCAGTTCCTGCCCGCAGTGCGCTTCGTGAACGCCAACATCACCCACGCCGAGCCCTCCAGCCAGGAGTACCGCATGGACCTGGCGGCCCCCGAGATGATCCGCGTGGCCAAGGAGGCTTACACCTATCAATACCAGCTGCAGCTGCGCAAGGAGCAGGACGAGGGCGATCTGAACAGCGAACTGGCCGGGCTGCAGGAGCAGCTCTCCAGGATCCGCGCCGATATCGCCACCTACCAGGCCCAGATCGACACCGCCCGCGAGAAGGAGGTGAACCGGGCCAACGCCTACGCCAGCCAGCTGCTGAGCGAGGCCGAGAGCGCGGCCAAGGCCAATGCCGCCCTGCTGGAGGCCCAGGCTCTCGACATCCGCGCGGTGAGCGCCGCCTCCTACCCGGAGATCCTGCAGTACCGCTACCAGCTGGATATCCTCGACAAGCTGGAGGCCGTGGCGGAGCACCTGCCGCAGATCGTGCAGGCCGGCGGCGACGAGCGCCAGATCGACTACCTGGAGACGGCGAGGGCCATGCTCGGTATCGCCGACGCGCCGCTCTACAGCCCATCTGAAGTGCAGCTGATCCGCGACCGTATGACGCAGATCACCGCCCGCATCAAGGAGCGCGGCGAGCAGATCCAGCGGCTCATAGCCGAGGAGCAGGCCGCCCTCCCCACAGCGCAGCAGTAAAGGAGCACTCCAGTGACTGAGACACGACGCGAGTTCTCGAAGGTGAAGGAGGCGGTTGCGGCCTGGGGCCGTGTGCGCCAGCTGCTGCGCTCCGGCGAGGAAGGCCAGGTCGTTCCTGTGGTGATCCCGAAGGATCGGCGGCGGGCCGGATGGCTCTTCCCCCTCGGCCTGGCCCTCTACTGCCTCGGCGTGGCGATCTTCGGCGGCGGCCTGCTGCGCTTCTTCGGCCTGCCCCTCGGCCTGCTCTTCCTGGTGATGGCGGGGATCTCGCTCTGGCGCACCGCCGTGGTTGAGATCGAGCAGGGCACGACCGCGGTCTACTCCCGCTGGGGCCAGATCGTCGGTACTCTCGGGCCTGGCCTGCATCGCCTCTGGTGGCCCTGGGAGAAGATCGAGGCCGTGGTGGACACCAGCACTGAGATCCCCTACACTGCCCCGGTGCTCTCCTCGCCCACGGCCGAGAATGTGCCGCTGAAGTCGATCGAGTTCTTCCTCAAGTTCCGCATCGAGGACCCGGTGGCCTTCGTGCGCAACATCGGCGCCAGCAACTTCGATATGGTGCTCTCCAGCGCCGTGCAGGATGCCATCCGCCAACGCTCGCGCCTGGTGCAGACCGAGCGGGCCTTCGACCTGCGGGGCTCCGATGTGGGCGACATGCAGCAGAGCCTGAACCGCCTGCTGGCCCGCTACGGCGTGCGCATCACCGGCGCCAACATCCCCGACGTGCAGCTGCCCACCCAATATCAGGAGCACCTCGCCACCCGCGAGCGGGTCGCCAAGGAGCTCGAAGCCTACGCCCGCGAGTGGGAACTGACGCGCAAGCAGCGCACCGACGCCCTGCTGCTGGAGATCGAGCGGGCCAAGAAGGTGCGCGACGCGAAGCTAGTGGAGGTGAAGGCCGCCGTGAATAAGGCCCGCGAGGATGTGGCCCGCACCCTGCAGCAGAAGGAGACCGAGGCCCAGCGGGTGCGCTGGGAGATCGAGGCCCGCGGCCGCGCCACCCTCAAGGAGGCCGAGAACGAGGCCCGCGGCCTCCAGCACCTCGGCCAGGCCTACCAGGATAACCGGGCCGTGCTGCAGTACGAGCTGGCCCGCCGCCGCCTCGTCGTCGCCGAGACGCTGATGCGCAACGCGCCCCGGCCGATCCTGGTGCAGGGCGGGGGCGGCGACCAGTCGGCCCTCAGCACCCTGGTGCTGGCCCAGCTGCTGCCGGATCTCGTGAAGCCGGCGCAGAATGGGAGAGGGTTGGATCGCGAATAGCGTGTTGGGGGCGTTTGGATCGCGAATGGCGCGAAATAGCGCGAAAAACGCGAACGCGAACTCGCGAAGCTACGAAAGGGAAGACGCGAAAGGGCAGAGCCTTTCGCGTCTTCCCTTTCAGCTTTCGATCTTTGCGTTTCATGTTTTAAGCGCTGCGCGCCACTTCGTAACGCGCCATTTCGTGAAGTTCGCGATCCAAATCCCCCGCGGTATAATGGCGCCTGGCAGCCGCTGAGCAAGGAGCAGCGAGATGAAAGAGCCGCCGATCGCCCCCACGGCCCGCCCCGAGTGGCGGGCGCTCCAGGAGCACTACGCAACCATGCGCAGCGCTCACCTCCGCGATCTGTTCGCCGCCGACCCCGAGCGCGGCACGCGCCTCACCGCCGAGGCCGCCGGCCTCTTCCTCGACTACAGCAAGCACCGCGTCACCGATGAGACTATGGCCCTGCTCTTCGCCCTCGCCCGCGCCTGCGGCGTCGATCAGCGCGTCGACGCGATGTTCAGCGGCGAGAAGATCAACAGCACGGAGGGCCGCGCCGTGCTCCACGTAGCCCTCCGCGCCGCCCGCGACGCCAGCATCCTCGTGGATGGCCAGAACGTCGTGCCAGAGGTCTACGCCGTGCTCGACCGCATGGCCACCTTCAGCGATCAGGTGCGCTCCGGCGCCTGGCTCGGTCACACCGGCAAGCCGATCACAGCCGTCGTCAATATCGGCATCGGCGGCTCCGACCTCGGCCCCGTGATGGCCTACGAGGCCCTGCGCCACTACAGCGCCCGCCACCTCACCTTCCGCTTCGTCAGCAACGTGGACGGCACCGATTTCGCCGAGGCCGTGCGCGACCTCGACCCGGCCACCACGCTCTTCATCGTCGCCTCGAAGACCTTCACCACCCTCGAGACGATGACCAACGCCCGCACCGCCCGCGCCTGGCTGCTGGGTGCGCTCGCCGATGAGGCCGCCGTCGCCCGCCACTTTGTTGCCGTCTCCACCAACGCCGCCGAGGTGAGCAAGTTCGGCATCGACACGGCCAACATGTTCGGCTTCTGGGACTGGGTGGGCGGTCGCTACTCGATGACCTCGGCGATCGGCCTCTCAACCATGATCGCCATTGGGCCGCCGGCCTACCGCGAGCTGCTCCGCGGCTTCCGCGCCATGGACGAGCACTTCCGCACGGCGCCCCTCGAGCAGAACCTGCCCGTCATCCACGGCCTCCTCGGCATCTGGTACAGCAACTTCTTCGGCGCCGAGACCCAGGCGGTGCTCCCCTACGACCAATACCTCAAGCGGCTGCCCGCCTATCTGCAGCAGCTCACGATGGAGAGCAACGGCAAGTCGGTACGCCTCGACGGCGCCTCGGTGGACTACCAGACCGGCGCGATCTATTGGGGCGAGCCCGGCACCAACGGCCAGCACTCCTTCTACCAACTCATCCACCAGGGCACGAAGCTCGTCCCCTGCGACTTCATCGGCTTCTGCCACAGCCTGAACCCGCTCGGCAGCCACCACGATATGCTCATGGCCAACATGTTCGCCCAAGGCGAGGCTCTCGCCTT
>DAOUGF010000301.1:0-9936 GCA_034429295.1 Chloroflexaceae bacterium | reverse complement strand
CTGCCAGCCTGGTCACCTCGCTTAGCCTGTCGGCGATGGCCATCGGCGCCTCGTATGGTGCGATCGCCTTGGGTGTGGGGTTTACGGTGCTCGGCATCGTGATCGCGGGCCTCGGCTACGCGCTGCTGGGCCTCATCACCCCCGAGCTCGCCCGCCGCTTCGGCCTCCAAGTGGTCGCCGCGTAAGTCCTTCGCCTGCGAAAGCCGTCGCAGCTGTTCACCACAGCCCTTGTTCCCTTGATTGGGAACGAGGGCTGTAGCGTCTTCAGATGTCCTCGGTTCCGCTGATCGAGGCGCTTTCCGAAGGTCGTGAGCGCGGTGGGTATCGCCTGTGTCCTTGCCGGTATCGCCGCCGCTGGGGCGGGAATTTCTGTCCAGACCTTCGCCGTCCAGCAGCTGGCCGCCCAGAATATCATCACCCCGAGAACACCTCGATCCCAACGCGTGGCGTCGCCGTGAGCTCGAACGATTCAAGCTACGCCCAGATAGGGCGCTTCGCCTTCGAGCGCGGCGACCCGGCGGGCACGAACGTCGCCGACAAGGAAGCAGCGGCGACGTGCAGCAGAGTTGTTGCCGCACATCGCCGCATGGCGGGTCGCCCACTCTGCGCTCACGCTGCGCTGGGGAAGCGGCGTAGCCCGTAGAACTGCAAGACCGCGAGGCCCGCGACCGCCGCCGCCTGGAACAGCACAAAGCCAGAGCCGAGCAGGTTCGGCGCCACCCAGCCCATAACCAGCATGGCCACGCTCTCCAGGGACCACAGCCCGTTGATCAGCACGACCGCCCACGCCCCGCCTCGCGGTATAGCCGGGCGTGTTGCCACAAAAGCGACGAAGGCGGCGAACGGCAGCAGGACCAACCCGGCGTAGCGCAGCAGAGGCTCCGGCAGAGCGAGCAGCCCCGCCAGAAGGCCGCTCCCCCCTGCCATCAGTGCGCCCGTCAGCCCCGATAGCGCAGCATCGGCGAGCAGCACCCGCCGCAGGAATGTGTCGCGAGATATCATCCTTCCCTCCTGAATCCTATTAGCTCTCCATCGGCACCCGGTCGAGGAAGCCGATCACCCGCTCGATCCGCCCGTCCGGACCGAGCAGCGCGATGTCGCTGCCAGCGATCGGCGCAGGCCCGCCCTCCGGCCCAAGCTCCCACGCGAATCTGACGTAGCTGTGGTGGCCCTCCGCCGGGCCAACCTGCTGAAAGCGGTAGCCAGGGAACTGATTGTGCACGGCCTGGATGAGGGCATCGATCGCCTCGTGGCCGACGCCCTCCATCAGCGGGTCGTGATAGTGAGCCCCTTCAGCCCAACCCTGCGCCAGCAGCGCCCGGCGCCGCGTGGGGTCGGTCTCGTTCCACGCCTCCAGGTAGTGCGTGACCACCGTATCGTATGTATCCATCCGCTGGCCTCCTTCTGCGATGTCCGCCGCGCCCGTCCCATCGACGAGCAGCGCTATGCACCCACCATACCGGGAGCAGCGGCGTGGTTCAATTACCTCCGAGGTAATGGGCAGCCCGTGCGCTGTGGTGTAGGATGGGGGTATGCACACGACATCCACCCAACCGATCGGCCAGCTCTTGCGGATGTGGCGCCAGCGCCGGCGGCTAAGCCAGCTCGATCTCGCCGTCGACGCCGGGATCTCGCCGCGCCACCTGAGCTTCCTCGAAACCGGGCGCTCGACGCCCAGCCGCGAGATGGTGCTCCGCCTGGCCGAGCAGCTCGACCTCCCGCTCCGCGAGCGGAACCGGCTGCTGGTCGCGGCTGGCTACGCGCCGCTCTTTCCGGAGCGCCAGCTGGATACGCCGGAGCTGGAGGCAGCCCGGCGCGCAGTGGATATGGTCTTAACCGGGCACGAGCCGGCGCCAGCTCTGGCCGTCGACCGCCACTGGAAGCTCGTCGCTGCCAACCGGGCCATTCCGCCGCTGCTGGCAGACGCCGATCCCAAGCTGCTCCAGCCGCCAGTTAATGTCATTCGCCTGAGTCTGCATCCGGCGGGACTCGCAGCACAGATCGTGAACTATGCCGAGTGGCGCGCCCACCTGCTCGCTCGGCTGCGCCGCCAGATCGATGTCAGCGCCGACCCGGCGCTGGTTGAACTGCTCCAGGAGGTCTCCGCCCTGCCGTTTCCCTCGGGCCTGACGCCGCATGCGCCGGTGAGCGGCGGATGGGTGGCTGTACCGCTCCGGCTGCGCACCAAGGTGGGGACGCTCAGCTTCATCAGCACGACCACCGTGTTTGGTACGCCGGTCGATGTGACCCTGGCTGAGCTGGCGATCGAGTCGTTCTTCCCTGCAGATGCGGCAACAGCCGCGGCGCTGCGCCAACTCGTAGGGCCCCGGTAGCGAGATCAAGCATCATCACTCGGTCATAGGGCCGGCCGCTCCAACTAAGGACCTTTCCCAGGGAAGGGCGCCGGCAGTACACGCCTCATTGCCATGCGCTGAGCCCACACCTCGGCCTGGCAGCAACGGAGGCGAAGCGGCGCAGTACGCGCTACCCGTTGCGGAGGGCGGTAGCGCGGGTCCAGAGAGAGAGCGACGCTCTCGGCTGCTCGCTGTCGCGGCGTCCCGGCACTCAGGGCCCGCGGCGCGGACGAATCCAGGTATGCCACAGCGCCACGCCCAACGCCGCGGCGGCGAGCAGCGCCCAAACGCTGGCCCAGAACACCGGGGGCAGCCAGGTGAGGCGAGCCATGGAGTGCGCGTCGCTTGCTCCTGTGGCCGCCGCGGCCATCGCCAGCGAGCGCAGATCGCCGAGCGCGCTCAGCCCGACCCAGAACGCCACCAAGTTGAGCAGCCAGAGCGACCAGCCTGCCCCCGCCCGCCAGGCGACGAGGAGCAGCGCGGCCCCGGCCCCCACGCCAGCGGCGACCGTCAGCAGGCCGCCCAGGATCTGGGAACTGAGCACCGAGGGAAGGCCGTAGCGCAGCGTGAGCAGCGCGAGGGCCGCACCAAGGGCGCCGAGGGCGACACGGCTGCGCCCGGGATCGCGCCCGAGTGCGACGAGCATAGCCCCAACGAGTGCGGTGCCGACGTAGCCGGCAGGGATGATCAGCCAGCGGATGCCGCCGGCGGTGTAGGCGATCCCCGAGCCGTCGGGAAAGACCACAAAGCGCAGGAAGGCCCCGCCGGTGAGCAGTGCTGCGAGCCCGTGGCTCAACTCATGGATGGTAGTGGTGAGCAGGCGGAAGGGGTAAGCCAGCGGCCCAAGCCAGCCCAGGGCCAAAGCGCATAAGGCTGCGAGGAGCGCTGCCACCCCTCGCGGGACTTCCGCGAGCTGCGTGGTACGTTCCGATGGCAGGTGCATACTCCCTCCCTCACACGGGCAACCAGGGAGATGACGCCTGCCGGGCAGCGGATGTTGCAAGCGGAGGCGCCACAACACCGCCTTCCCGGTAAGGTCGCGGCACGGGGGCGGCGCCTGCGGTCGCCCTAGGCGCCGAACGCAGTGGCGCGAAGCGCTTGCGCCCCAAGGAGATCTCGCTCCGGGCTCCTGCCCATCGCTATAGAGGGCGCTGAGGAGCGGCGCATTGCCAACCCTCAGCGCCCCTCACATTTGAGATCGCGCTGGCATCACCCGATGAGCGCCAGAATCTCATCGGGCCGCTCCTGCTGGGGCAGGTGGCCACATTCCGCGATCGTGTGCAGCGTGGCGTCTGGCAGCAGATTGGCCATCGCCTCGCCGAGGGCCAGCGGCACGATCTGATCCCGCTCGCCCCAGATCAGGCGGGTAGGCACCTGGCAGCGGGCCAGTTGCTCCCGATACCAGCCACTGCGAGTCGCGGCGTCGATGGCGCTCCAACGCAGCATGGAGAGGAAGGCAGCCCGCTGCTTGTCGCTCCAAACCCGCGCCCAAACCCGCCGGTAGAGAAACTCTCGCTCCTCCTCCGGCAGCCCATCGAGGTCGGCGTAGTAGGGCCGCAGCGTGTCGTAGGCCTTCTCATGCGAGCGGCGCAGGCTGGTATAGAGCAACTCGCCGAGGCCTGGCGTGAGGAAGGCGTAGATCGGCCCGCCAGGCGGGCGCGCGGCCGCCACCGGCAGGCAGCCGGCCACGAGCACTAGCCGCTCCACCAGCTGTGGCACGCCGATGGCCAGGCGCTGGACGATCATCGCGCCACCGGAATGGCCGACCGCCGTGGCTCGCTCGATGCCGAGGGCGCCCATCAGCCCGGCGAGGGTACGGGCGTAGAAACCGACGCTGGCGGCCCGCCCCGGCGCTGTGCTCCGCCCGAACCCCGGCAGGTCCAGCGCTACCACCCGATAGCGCTCAGCCAGGGCCGGCAGCACCCGCCGCCAGGTGTCCGCCTCATCGCCGAGGCCGTGGACGAGCAGCAGCGGCGGCGCGTCCGCCGGCCCGGCGAGGTAGCAATGCAGCGACAACTCGCCCACGCGCACGCTGCTGGCAAACGGCCGCAGCGCCTCCGGCGGCTCCATCAGAATCTCAGCCATAGTAGGGTGATGGGTAGCGTGCACTCGTAGGCCGCGAAACCTCCGCCATTATATCGCAGAGAGTCGCAGCTCCACGCCGGTCGCCCGCGCCCTATGGCTGCGGCAGCCCTTCCTCCCGCGCGTAGGTGCAGATAATCTCGTAGACGTGCTCGAGGCTCTCGATCACAAAGTAGTTGTTATGCATCTCGTAAACCGCCGATGGCTGCTCGGCGGCCCGGCGGATGTCGAAGGGCTCGCGGGGCGTATCGGGCGCGAAGGCTTTCTGCAGCTCGCCGGGCGAGCTAAGCAGCCCTGCGCCGAACGCCTTGAGCTCGCCATCCTCGCGGATCAGCCCGAACTCAGTGGTGTACCACCAGAGGCGAGAGATCTCGAGACGCTGCCGCTCGTCGGCGGCGAGGTAGAGCGGGCCGAAGGCCTGGGCGATATCGCCGAAGCGCCGATCGGTGAAGAAGCCGAGATGGCCGAAATACTCGTGGAAGAGATCGGGCAGCGGCGTGAACTCCAGATCCTCCATCTTGCGGATGTAGTTTGTCACTGGGAAGCGCCGCTCGGCGATATGCTCGAACCACTCGGTGGGGCCGAGGTAGGCGTTCTGGGCGTCGCCCAGCGTCCAGCCGCTCAGCCCGTAGAGCCGCTCACTAACGACGGCCGGGTCCGGCAGGCGCTGCGGGTCGAGCTGCAGCTTAGGAAAGCCCTCGAGGAACAGCCGGCAGGCATAGCGCTCCATGAGCGGCATCTGTCGGGCGTAGAGGGTTGCCCAGACGCGGTGGTCCTCCTCGGTGTAGTTGGGCATGGTGGGCGGGGCGGAGAGGGTCGTCATCGCGCATACCTCCTTGTACGGTTGATAACGGGGGGTTGGCGGCGCGCCGCTGCGCCGCATCATGATCAGTATAGAAAGCCAGATGGTATATTGATATAGAAAGCACAAAGAACTACCCACCTTCGAGCCGCAGCTATGAAAGTAAAGGTGCCCTATGACTTTCGAATCTAGGCGTCTCCTTGATAGCGTCGGCTGGAAGCTGCTGGCTCTGCTGCAGGAAAACGCGCGGCGCTCGTACAGCGAGCTTGGGCGCGAGGTTGGCCTCTCAGCGCCAGCGGTGGCGGAACGGGTGCGGCGGCTGGAGGAGGGGGGGATCATCACTGGCTATCACGCGGCGGTGCGCTGGGAGCGGGTCGGCTGGCCGATCACCGCCCTGATACGCCTGAGCGGGATCGCGAGCGAAGCGCCGCAGGTCGCAGCCCAGATCGCCGCAACCCCGGAGGTGCTGGAGTGTCACCGCGTGACCGGCGAAGACAGCTACATTCTCACTGTGGTGGCGGTCTCCACCGCCCACCTCGAGCAGATTGTCGATCGCCTGATCACCTTCGGCCGCGTCACCACCTCGCTGGTTCTCTCCTCGCCGGTGCGCCGCCGCATGATCGGCCCACCAGAGTGAGCGGGTGACAAGGTGATCGCCTTCGCTTCGCTCGGGCTAGGGGACAAGGTGACACCTATCGGCACCGTCAGGTGTCCCCCCGTCCCCTTGTCACCTTGTCACCCCCTCACCTTGTCACCTTGGCCCCCTGTCACCACCAGGGCCACGCCGAACGAGGCGACGGCGAGACCTACGAGGGCCTGTGTGCCAAGGCGCTCGCCGAAGAGCAGGAAGGCTTCGACGGCGGTGGCGGGCGGCACCAGGTAGAACAGGCTAGCGACGCTGGACGCTGAGTTGAGGCGTAGCAGCAGGAGCAGCAGCAAAATGGCGCCCAGAGAGAGTACCAGCACAAGCCATACCAGCGCGAAGAGCAGCTGCGGCGTCCAGAGGATCGTGCGCGTCTCGAAGAGCAGCGCCATGGGAGCCAGCAGAGCGCCTGCGGCCACATATTGCACCGCGGTCCCGCTGAGCAGCGGCATCGTAGCGCCGTGGCGCTTCTGGTAGAGCGTGCCGAGGGTGGTGCTCACCAGCGCCACCAGGCAAGCGACGAGCGTGGCCGGAGTAACGACCAGGGCCGCGCTCCCGCTCATCTTCTCGCCGACCACAAGGCAGACGCCGAGCAGCCCGAGGGCCAGGCCCGACCACTGGCGCTCGCTGATGCGCTCACCCAAGGTCCGCCGGGCGAGCAGCGCCGTGAGCGCTGGTTGCAGACTGACGATCAGGGCGGTCATGCCGGCCGTCATCCCCCGGTCGATGGCGAAGAAGACGCCGCCGAGGTATCCGGCGTGGAGCAGTAGCCCTGCCACGGCGATGTGGCCGAGCTGTGCCGGCCGCGGCCAGGGCGAGCGGGCGGCGGCAGCAATTAGGCCGAGCAGAGCGGCGGCGATCACGAAGCGGATCGCCAGGAACGTGAAAGGCTCGATATAGGGCAGGCCGAAGCGTGCGCCGATGAAGCCGGTGCTCCAGAGCAGCACGAAGAGCCAGGGCGCCACGAGGGCGATTGGTGGGCGGGCAACATTGCCGACTGCGGCGGGAGAGAGCGACTGCGATTCGCGATTCATGGGTTCAGGTTTCGTTCGGAGAAAGCGAGACAGAGCCCAAGTGTAGCATATGGCCCAGCTTTGACATGGCCGCCCCAGGGGGTACAATAAGAGCGCATAAGCAGCCCACCGCTAACCGTATGCCAACACGGCCCGAGCAAGCAACTGAGGCACTGGCCCTCCTCGCCGAGGCCACCCACATCCTCCACAGCGTTGGCCCGCTCCAGCAGCGGATGCACCGCCTGTTCGAGCTGCTGCGGGCCGGTGTGCGCTTCCGCGACGCGCGCCTCACCTGCTGGCTCCAATCGGCCCAGCCCAGCGCGGTGCGCCAGCAGTTCTACGCGGCCCACGGCTGGCCGTACCCCTGGGACGACGCCCTGATGCGCAAGGTGGCGATCGGCGGCAAGCTCGAGGCCCGCACGATTGTGGTGAGCAACGAGGCTGTCGCCAGCAGCCAACTCCCCGTAGCCCAGGCATCCTATCTCGGCGCGCCGATCGTCTGGGGCGGGCGGCTCTGGGGCGTGCTCGAGCTGCGGGCCGACCCCGGCCTGCTGGGGCGAACAGCTCACGAACTGGTGAGCGCCCTGCTGCCACAGTTGGCCGTCGCCATCGCCCAAGAGGGTCTGCAGGTACCCCAACCCCCCGTCGGCGCGAGCGATGGCGAGACACCGACAGGGCTCACGCTGCCGCCCGCCCGGCGCCGCCAACTCGCCGCAATCGACGAACTGCTTGAGGAGATGCTCGACCTCCACGAGCTCCTCGCCCTGTTGCTGCGACGCGCCCTCGAGAGCACCGGCGCCGAGGCCGGGGCCGTGGCTCTGGTGGACCACGACGTGGGCGAGCTGGTGCTCCAGGTCTACGAGGGTTACCCCAACGAGCAGGGCGGGATCAATGGCGCAGCCCGCCAGCGCCTCAGTTGGGAGGCAGGGCTGGCCGGCCGCGCCGCCCGCCTCAACCGCGCACTGCTGGTGCGGGATGTGACCCTGCAGCCCGACCTGCCGCCGGCCGGGGCCGGGGCGCGCGCCGAGCTCGCCGCCCCGATCAGCGTGGGCGGGCGAGCCGCCGCCGTGATCATCCTTGACAGTCCGCGCTCCAACGCCTTCGGCGAGGAGGAGCTCGCCTTCGTGCGGGCCCTCTGCGATCGCGCCGCCCACCCCTTGAGCCGCGCCATCCATTATCAGGACGCCCTGGAGAACGCCAACTATCTCGGCCAGGTCTTCAGCAGCCTGCCTACCGGCCTGGCGCTGCTCGACAGCAACGGCAAGGTGCTGCGCTCCAACCCGGCCTGGTCGGCGCTCTGGGGCCTGAACGGCCAGCACGGCCGGGCGCCCTTCCACGTGGGGCTCGACCTGGTGGAGATCCTGTTGCCCCGCCTGCAGGAGCCGCTCAAGCTGACTGAGTTCTGTACCAACGGCCAGCGGGCCCCCGGCGAGACGCAGCGCACCCTGGTGCGGCTCGTCAACCCTACCCAGGAGCTGCAAGTGCTCTCGGTGCCCACTCGCGACAGCCAGCATCAGATCACCGGGCGCCTCTGGGCCGTCACCGATGTCACTCGCGAGGGCGAGGCCGACCGGCTGAAAACCGAGTTCGTCTCGATCGTCTCCCACGAGTTGCGCACACCCCTCACCTCAATACTCGGCTACACCGAGCTGCTGCTCAACCGCGAGTTCACCCGCGACGAGCGAGCCCAGTTCATCAACACGGTCTACGTCGAGGCGAGCCGGCTCTCGCAGCTGGTTGAGGATCTGCTCAACTTCTCGCGCCTGGAGGCGGGCAAGGTGAAGCTCAACCAGTGGCTCACCTCGCTCAACAATATTGTCTACGAGCTGACGACGCAGCTTAACACACAGCTGCAGCGCCACCGTCTGCTGCTAGAGGTTCCAGAGCAGTTGCCGCCGGTCTATATCGACCGCGACAAGATCAAGCAGGTGATCTTCAACCTGCTCACCAACGCGATTAAGTACAGCCCGCAGGGCGGCGAGATCAAGCTAGAGATGCGCGAGGCCCAACCGGCCGATCTGCCGCCCGATCACCCGCGGGGCCGCTATGTGCTGGTTGGCATCCACGACCAGGGCATCGGCATCGCCCCCGAGGATCTGGCGCGGATCTGGGAGCGCTTCTACCGGGTGGACAACACGAACACCAGGCGGATCGGCGGCACAGGCCTGGGGCTGAGCATCACCAAGGCGCTGGTGGAGCTGCACGGCGGGCGCGTCTGGGCGCAGAGCGAGCTGGGCAAGGGCTCGCGCTTCTTCTTCAGCCTGCCCATCCCCGGCGCCGAGCTCGCGCGGCGGGCGCTCTAGCGCGATGGGCATCCCCGCAGAGCGCATCGAGACCCTGGTGGCCGAGGTGCTCGCCAGCCCCAAGTACCGCGCCGTCAGCCCCGAGCTGGTGCGGGCGATCGGCGAGCGCGAACTACTCGCCCGCCGCTCGCTCCGCGAGGCGGTGAAGGAGACGAAGAGCCGGCTCCACCAGGTGGCGGGCGCCTTCCTCGACCGTACGCCCCGCTACGATGGCTGGCTTGCCGATCTAGGGGCAGCCGCCGGCGATAGGGAGGCGCTGCGGGCGGTCTGCCGCACGATCATGGCGGGCCACGCCTCCACCCGCGAGCGGCTGCCTGAGCTGGAGCGTTTCTACGGCGCCATCTTCGCCGCGCTGCCGCCCATCGGCAGCCTGATCGATGTCGCCTGCGGCCTCAACCCTCTCGCGGCACCTTGGATGCCGCTGGCGCCCGGCGCGACCTACTATGCCTGCGATCTCTACGCCGACATGTGCGCCTTCATCGACGCCGCGCTGCCGCTCCTTGGCCTCACGGGCCAGGCTGCCGTCTGCAATCTCGCTGAAGGGCCGCCGCCCTGGCAGGCCGACGTGGCCCTGGTGCTGAAGACCCTGCCGGTGCTGGAGCATCTGCGCCGCGGGGCCGGGCGCGAGCTGCTGCGCCGCCTGCAGGCCCCTCAACTTGTCATCTCGTTCCCCACCCGCAGCCTGGGCGGGCGGAACGTAGGCATGGCAACCACCTACGCCGGGCAGATGCGCACGATC